>JBKJNS010000387.1:0-16463 GCA_046593455.1 Chitinophagales bacterium
CCCGCACATTTTTATGGCATGGGCCCTTATAAAGTTACGGCGTGGGATAGAGAGAGTGCAGTTACAATGGAAAGAAAAGAAAATCACTGGACTCAAAATTTAAAGTCAGGCAACATCTACATGAATTCTTATCCGCAAAAAATTATTGTGAAGGTAGAGAGAGATGAAACCGGCCTTGCGCTGGATTTTAAGTCTCAGGTGATTGATGCTTCTGCCAGTTTGCCCAGTAAAGTATTGATCGATTTGCAAAAAGATTCTTCCTTCAATCTTAATTACAATTCTTCTTTTATTCAGAGCTACAGTGCAAATTTTATTGTGTTGAACATGCGCCCTGATGGAATTTTACACAAAAAAATATTCGATGATTTAAGAGTGCGAAGGGCTTTTGCCATGCTTACACCGGTTGACCAAATCATTAATGTTATTGTATTTGGAAAAGGTGTTCGCTGGCCCAGTGTAGTTTCCCCGCTAATGCCTGAGTTTAACAGCGATCTTAAATTGATTCCACTCGACATTGAAGGCGCAAAAAAATTATTGAAAGATGCAGGATGGAATGATTCTGATGGAGATGGAATTCTTGACAAAGAAATTGATGGAATAAAAACTCCGCTGCAAGTTGAGTTTACTTTTGGATTACAGGGAAACTTATCAGTCAACCTGGTTAACATGGTAGTTGAATCTGCGGCAAAGGCCGGCGTTAAAATAATTCCTAAAGGAGTTGAGATTGGTGTGTTGCAACAAAATTTGAGTCAGCATAATTTTGATATGGCAATTGCCGGTTGGACGGGTGGTGCATTTCAAAAAGATTATTCACAGTTATGGAGCTCGCAAGCATGGGCAAGCAATGGAAACAACTTTGGTGGTTTTGGCGATGCAACTTCCGATGCACTTATTGATTCTATGAGATATACATTGAATGATTCTTTGCGCCACCAAATGTCAAAACGGTTTCAGAAAATTGTGTATGATCAGCAACCTTATGTTTTTCTATATTCAACTTACCGTAAAATTGCAATGCATAAGAGATGGGAAAATCAAATTGCAACAGCAGAAACTCCATCTGTAATTGTAAATAATTTAAAACTGCTTACATCAACCGGCAGCACATCACTGCTTTTGAATGAGGTTTCAAAATAGTATAAAATGAAAGCAGTTGAAAAGATATTAGTAAACTGTAACAATGAATTCATTGTATGTGAATAATAAGGTTCACTATTATTGCACATTGAATTTTATAGTTAGCATCTTTAAACCGTTTAAGAATTGAACCCAAAATTAGTGCTATGAAAAAAATATATCTACTCATTATCTCATGTTTTCTTTTAACAAATGTGAATGCGCAATTCGAGCTGGGCATCCGCAATGGAAACTTTGCCGGAATAAACGGAGCATCAATGAATCCGAGTTTTATTGTTGACGGAAGGTTAAGCTGGGATGTAAATATTGGTTCGGGTTCTTTTACTTTCGATAATACCTTTCTATACATTCCAAAAGATTCATTAAAGTTTCTTGGCTTCGGAAATATTATTGATCAGGTAAAAGCCAAAGGATATTTTACGCGGTTTGAACCCAATGACCCCTATAAAAAATATGACTGGACTTATAACATGGAAGGACTTGGTCCTTCCTTCATGGTAAATTTTGCAAAGAAGCATGCAATTGGTTTTACCACCGGAGCGCGATATTATATGACGGCGAGTGATGTTCCCGGTCATCAGGCAGAAAATGCTTATCGGGAATTCCGCGACACTTCTTTATGGGGAATTGATTGGGTTGACAATACAAGCAGGGTAAATTTATTAGGTTGGTTTGAGTATGGTTTAACTTACGCAGTGGTTCTTTACAATAAAGACAAAAGTGAACTAAAGGGGGGCATCACAGGCAAATACCTCGATGGAGTTGCAGGAGCTTATATCAAAAACACCAATGAAACTTATAATATTATTGATGAACACGATTTATTTCTGGCCGGCTCAATTGACTATGGGCGAACAGAATACGATGAGTATGATTTTATACACAAGTACAGCGATTTGATTCACGGAAATGGTTTTGGCGGAAGCATTGGATTTACTTATGTGCGCAAAAAAGATTCTGCCGACTACACCTACGAAATGAATTGTAAAAAATATGCTGACCCTAATAAAAGCAATTACAAATACCGCATCGGCTTATCATTAATTGATCTTGGCTCGGTTAAGTTTGATAAAAATGCGGCAACCTTTCATCTCGAAACCAACAGTGTGATTTACCCCGAATATCGTTCTTCAAAATATACCAGCAATTACAATTTCGACACAACAATAAGCCAGGTTATAATAGGTTTTCCAACAATATCATTCGTCGAAGATAATTTTAAAATGGCATTGCCCACAGCACTTACTGTTCAAGGCGATTGGAATTTTTACAAGAGTTTTTATTTGAATGCTACGATCGTAAAAGCATTTGGTCATAGCAGCGGACAAGGCGTAAAAAGGCCCGATGTATATTCAATTACCCCGCGCTTCGAAAACAAATGGTTTGAGTTCAGTGTACCCATGTCATTACTTTATTACCATGAACTCAAACCGCGAATTGGTTTTGCAGTACGAGCCGGCAACTTCTTTATTGGCGGCGATGCATGGGGTGGTTTATTTGGAATACATGATTTTGAAGGGGCTGACTTTTATGGCGGCGTCCATTTCTTCCTTCCCGGTAAAAAACTTAAAGATACCGATGGTGATCTGGTATCAGATAAAATGGATTCATGCCTTCTTGATAAAGGACCATGTGCTACTTACGGATGTCCCGATCGCGATAAGGATGGCGTGATTGATAAATTGGATCGCTGCCCCGATGTGAAAGGACTTTTTTATTTGAAAGGTTGTCCTGATGCTGATAGTGACAGCATACCTGATCTTGATGATCAATGCCCCGATGAACCGGGCTTGCGAGAGTTTGCCGGTTGCCCCGATCGCGACGGTGATAAGATTATTGATAAGATTGATAGTTGCCCCGATGTGCCGGGCTTAGCAGAATTTGCCGGTTGTCCTGATCGTGATGGTGATAAGATCATAGACAAAAATGATAGCTGCCCCGATGTAAAAGGAATTCTTAAATACCATGGATGCCCCGAGCCACCAACACCACCGGCACCACCTGTACCACCGGCACAAATAGAAATCACAGGTGTGTTGTTTAAGATTAACAGTTCAATTCTTGATCCTTCTACTTTTAGTATTCTCGACAAGGCAGCTGAAATAATGAAGGCGAATCCAAACAGCAAATGGAGTGTTATAGGCTATACTGATATTACAGGAAGGGTAAACAGCAATCTTATACTCTCAAAAGCCAGAGCTAATACTGTAACTACTTATTTGGGTAAGCGTGGAGTTAATCTTGACAGTATTGTAATTACTGATGGAAAAGGAATTGAAAATCCAATTGCAAATAACAATACAGAAGCTGGGCGCATTCAAAATCGCCGGGTAGAAATTAAAGAGGTTAAGTAGTAAAATTAATTTTTAGTGAAATGAAAAGAGGCAGAGAGTTTTATCTGCCTTTTTTCATTTCAGGTAATTCAATTCTGGTAATTGATCACTTTACTATTGATATCCCCTTCTTCCGATCTCGCAATTTTTTTGCAGCAGTTTTAATATCGATTGGTTCGCGAAAGAAATCCTCAATTTCTTTTTGCAAAAGGCTTAAATATCAATCGCAACGCCGAGTTATTAGTGAAGTATGCAATCACCCAATCAATAAAAACGATCAGGCGGTTTTTCATTCCCATTAACAAGAGTAAATGCAAACCCATCCACACGTACCACGCAAGCCACCCTTTAAATTTTATAAAGGGAAGATCAACAACTGCTTTGTGTTTTCCTACAGTTGCAAGTGAACCTTTGTCTTTGTATTCAAATTGAATGAGTGGTTTATTGCTTAAAATATTTTTCAAATTCTTACACAGCAAACCTGCCTGTTCCAAAGCAACATTTGCAACTTGCGGATGACCATTCGGATATTTTTCTGTTGTCATACTCGCTATATCACCAAGAGCAAAAATGTTTGAGTGGCCATCAACACGGTTGTAGCGATCAACTTTAATTCTGTTGCCACGCACAATTAATTCAGCATTCAAACCATCAATCACATTCCCAGTAATTCCCGCAGCCCAAATCACCATTTTTGTCTTGATACGTTCTCCGCTTTCGAGCACAATATTTTCACCATCGTAATCTTTCACCCGTGTATTCAGCATCACTTGAACTCCCAGTTGCTCCAGATATTTTTGCGAAACAGCAGATGCATGATCGCTCATTGAGTTCAATGTTTGTCCGCTTCCTTCAATCAATAAGATTTTCATCATTGAAAAATCGAAATCAGAAAAATCTTTTGGCAGCACATGCTTTTTCATTTCGGCCAATGCACCTGCTAATTCAACTCCTGTGGGTCCACCACCCACGATCACAAAGGTCATGAGTGCTTCTAAATTTTCGGGCGAAGCAGAAACAGCATTTTCAAAATTCTGAAGAATGCGATAGCGCAGTTGCAATGCTTCAGAGGTTGACTTCATAGGGATGGTAAGTGATTCTAAATTTTTGTTACCGAAAAAATTTGTGTCGGCGCCGGTGGCAATTACGAGATAGTCAAAATCAAAATCGCCAATAGAAGTTTCAATTTTATTTTGGGAAGGAAAAATCTTTTTTACTTCAGCCAATCTGATGCGAACATTTTTTGAATGATGAAAAATGCTGCGCAGGGGAAATGAAATTGCTGATGGCTCTAACCCGGCAGTAGCAACCTGATAGAAAAGCGGCTGAAACTGGTGGTGATTAAATTTATCAATCAATAAAATTTCGAATTCAGAATTGCTGAGATCACGTGCAAGCTTTAATCCTGCAAAGCCGGCACCTATGATGATGAGTTTTGGTTTCTTATTCATTTGGGTGAAGAATCAAGATTCTTTTTTATTGTTAATGGATAGTATGGCTGCTAATATCATTCATTTCAAAATGAATTTTTTTCTTGAGTAATACTAAAAATAAAATCACATCGTAAAATGTCAGATACTTTTCTAAATGCAGGCAAGCACAATTCATTCATTCGCCATTCAACAATCTGATTCTGCTGCAATCAAATTCATAAAAGAATTTATTGCTTTCGGAATCAAGCAAGCACTCAGTTGCATTTTTCCGGTCTTTATTTTTTGCATGCTTTTCATTTCAAAAATTATTCATATTCCGTTTGTACCGCGTTACGATTTTTTGCTTTTGAGTTGTATCTCTATGCAGGCATTTATGTTTTTTACAAAGATGGAAACCATAGATGAGCTGTTAGTGATCTGCCTTTTTCACGTAATTGGATTGTGCATGGAAATTTTTAAAGTGCACATGGGCTCATGGAGTTATCCCGAATTTAGTTATGCAAAAGTTTGCAACGTTCCGCTATACAGCGGCTTTATGTATGCAAGTGTTGCCAGTTACATCTGCCAGGCATGGCGAAGATTTGATCTGCAGATTTCGGGATGGTGTAGTGATTGGTTAGCAATTGGAGTTGCTGCTGCCATCTATGCAAATTTCTTTACACATCATTTTATTTACGACCTGCGTTATGTTTTGATTGTTGCAATGGTGATCGTGTTTTTTAAAACGAAAGTTCATTTTACAGCAAATGTTACAAGAAGAAAAATGCCGCTCTTGCTTTCATTTTTTCTCATTGGCTTTTTTGTTTGGGTGGCAGAAAACATTGCAACATTTTTTGGTGCATGGCAATACACCTATCAGCATGCAGGATGGCAAATGGTAGTAAGTGGTAAATTGATTTCTTGGTTTATGATGATCGTAATCAGCATCATCATCGTAATTGAATTGAAGTTTATTAAGGGGAGAAAAATGTTGAGTGCAGTTTAAAAAGTATAACCGGTTTGAAAATGCAGAGATGTAAATTTTGTACTCAGGTCGCTGTAATCGCTCCAGCCATTTGATTTCTCAATTCTAATTTCAGTGTTGAAATTATTCCAGTTGATACCACAACCTAAAGCTATTCCCTGCTCATAATTCCTATAAGAATCAATAATTGAAACCTGCGTTGGTTCAGGTGTTTCAGTTCCCGCAAAATTGAGTACAAAACTATTCGTCATTCCGAAACCTATGTATGGATTTATTTTTTCGGAGGGAATCTGATAACGCATCATGGTTGCAATTTTTACATAAATGGCATCAGCCGTAATTGTCGCAGGAAAAGTTCCTGACCTGTTTCCGTTAAGTGAATAATATCTTAGTGCAACTTCATTGTACAGCGACCATTTTTCGTCCATTCGGGGGAATGTCCAGTTAATACCTGCACACAATTGATAACTGATTGCGGGCTCAAACTCAATATGCTGCCATGCAATATTTTGCGAACTATAAATGTTTGTGTGAATTAAATTTATTCCGCCTGCTAATGTGAAGTTTACTTTTCCTTTGTCGGCAGCTTCGCGATAAATAATTTTTTGACTGCGGCAGTTATTGTATTCTTCAAAAAGTTTCATCAGGTCATTTTTTGCATAAGCAATCGATCGTGAAAGAATGGAAGAAGACAGATACCTGCAATCGTAAAACGCAGTCATCAATTGGCCTTTGTACATTTCATTTCCCATAATTGCGCGCTTGGTAATTTGATTTCTGTAATCGGCAATCACAATTTCATTGATGTAATATTTTTTATAAGCGAGTTCAAAAATTTCACCTTTGCCTTTTTGAATAAACAGATGAAGGCGGTCGTTGCGATCGCGCGAATAAAACAAACTTGCAGTGCTGAGCATTACTGCCCGCACAAACAATGTATCAATGATTGTATGCATAGATGAATCACTGCTCAATACATTTTCATTGAGTGATGATGATTCAATTGAACCAACAAAACCAAAATACCATTCACCTCCTTTATAGCGAAACCATTTTACCTGTGCAGGTGAAAAAGATGTTGAATTTTCCCCTGATATCGCCGCGCTGAATTGAATAAAACGCGGCGCCATTCTTCCGCTCATTGGTTTCAAAAACCCGGTAAGTGTATCGCCACTATTGAGTACAATGGTGCCCGGTAAAAATTTCTCTTGTGAAAAGCTTGTTGCTGAAATGAAAAGAAGGACAAGAAATGCGAGACACGTAATTGTAAATTCAGAAAATGAATTTCTTACACTCATTATTCATGGTTTTCGAAAACCAAAATAGCAATTTCATTTCACAACAATTTTTTCAGGAATCAATTTAGAATGAAATGCACTCAATTATAATATTAATAAAAACTCCGCCGGAGTTTTTTACGCATCGGCGGAGTAGAAAGAGGAAATAAAATGGAATTAGGAAATTGCAGCTAATTATTTTTATGTGCAACCACTTTTCTCTTACCCAATTGCGCAACCACTGCCATCAGCATCAACAAAACCATTACACTTATTGATAAAATTTTGAGATCATTATTTCCCGAAGGCGGATTTGAGTTATCATTAATGTAAGGAACACCAAAACTTTCTTGTTTAATGTTGTTATCATTTGAAATGATTTCATCGTGCTTGTTATCATTATCAATATTATCAGGTGCAATGGTTTTTATACTGCGCATTCTTGGCTCATGTGCAGGAATAAATTGCGCAAACTTTTTATTGTAATCACTGTATTGTGTTATATCCCATCCTGTTAGAATCGCAAGATTATTAAGCTCATCATTTCTTCTGTTCATTACTTCCTTTACATATTTTCTTCCTGCATCGCAGGTAAATTCACCATAAGCAGGATGCGTTATTACATAGCGCGCCTGAAAATTTTCGCGGTTAGGTGTTTCTTCAAACATCAGGTCCTGCG
This sequence comes from Chitinophagales bacterium, assembly GCA_046593455.1. Classification (GTDB taxonomy): domain Bacteria; phylum Bacteroidota; class Bacteroidia; order Chitinophagales; family UBA10324; genus JAJAYG01. The sequence goes on from JBKJNS010000387.1 coordinate 7,824, forward strand.
GAAAATTTTTCCTGTCGTAAGTAATATGCAGTCGGGTAAAGAAAACATCGCCGCTGTAACCATAATGATATTGATTCACCCATCCAACGCCTGCTGTTACTAAATCCTGTAACATTGGCGGTGGCCCGTTGCAAGGGTCGCAAAATTGTGAAACACTTCCGCTTATGTTCCAAGCATATTCAAGATAAACATTGTTCTCGCCGGCTTCTTCGCGGTGCTTGCGATAAGTGTCAACATAAAATTTCCCGAAACAGCTTGAAACGAATTCGGGGATCTTTGTATCGGTTGGAACTTTTACAGTGCGATAGTTAGTGGCTTCTACTCTTCCGCTTTTTGTAAATGCATATACAATCATATCCTGCGCGCCTTTTGCGTTTGCCATTCCCAATCTTATGGGCAACATAAATTTGGGTGAATTAAAATTAATCTGGAGCGGACTTAAAAATTTTGTCTGCTTCTTTTCAAGTTCTTCCATATTTACTTTTACCACAAAAAATTTCATGTTGCTGTTAATGTATGGTTGCAAAACTTCTCTTGCACCTGCAGGAATTTTATAGCCATTATCGGTCAACCATCTTTCAAGCCCGCTCGATTCTGTTGCCGAGAGAATGAGAATATCATATTCATCAACTGTGTACTGCGCTTCAATTTTTATATTATATTTCTTTTCATTCCCTGAGCCCTCAGCAGAAACAGCTTGATCCGCAAGATTCATTTTTGAAACTGCATCGTATTCATACATCACTCTTGATTCACAAGGGTTCTCATCATAATATTCTGTAAGCCTTGGCGAAGAATAATTATCGAGTGTTTGAAATATTTGAGAAGGAATGGTTCTTATGTTATCGCGCTTTAAAATAACAGGCACAGGAATTACCATTGCAAAATCTTTTACATTACCATCAAAATCGCTCGACATGGTAATTGTTGTTTTGTCGCCATCGCGCACAAGAATTACCTGCGAAGTTTTGTTGAACAAGGTTGCATCTGCTTTGGCAACATAGAAGCCGCAGAATGCATTTGCGTTTATAAAAGGAAATAATACTAAGATTAAAGTTGTAAGACATAAGACGTAATACAAACGAATTGCCTTGTTGATTTTTGATTTACTGTTTTGTGTTTTCATATTGATTGGTTTTAAGTGTAAAATATTTTTTTAATGAAGAATGCAATTGGCAAAAACTTATCGGGAGAGTTTTGTTTTGTTCCAGTAGAATTTAGGGTGAGGAAAAATTTTATCAAAAAGAATAGTTGTAGGGGAAATGAAAAACAGCGCCCACAGCGGTGCGCCATTCACAAATTCATAAGCACTTAGATAGAAAGCCAGCATTGCTACCAATACCCCCCAAACTATTCTTGCATAACTATTAGATGGTGTTGAAACCGGATCGGTGATCATAAAAAATGTGAATAGCAATAAAGTGCCGCTCGTGAATTGATGCATGAAGAAATCTGTATGCCAGCCAAGCATCATAACACTTCTTACAAAGTTGAGCAAACAGAATGTGATGAAAAATGCTAAAGCAACATCTAATCTTTTTACTTTTATTAAAACAGCTAATCCCAAAATTCCGATTCCGAAAACAAGCAGAGCATTGCTTCCCCATTGGCCGGGTGAAATCCATGCATTGCCGGTGAGAAGGATGGTGATGATGATTCCGAAATTGGTGGGGTTGAAAAAATGCTTTTTTTCTTCCCCAACTTTAAATGTGAAAATGAATTTGCTTGCAATGCTTAAGAATGAAGCAAGCACCATCACCAAAATCAAATTTGTTTTGAGCATGAGCAATAAACTCAAAGCCGATATAAAAGCACTTTTAAGCGATTGATAATTTTTATTGCTGAGGTAGGTGAAAAGAAATTGGGTTAACAGGCAGGCCGCAAAAGTTGCAGCAATGTTCAGCCATTTCATTTCCCAATACAAAACTTCAATTCCATAAAAAAGAAAAATGCTGAGGAAAGAAATCTGAAAATGCCGCGGGTCGCTGTTCAGCCATTTAATTGGAGAACTAATCACCTCTTCTAATGAATTCCTGTTTGTTTTAAGTGAAATAGTTTCCATTTTCAGTCAAAATTGTTGATTGACTGTTGATAGATGCTTTGATTCAAAGGATTTCCATAAAAGCCAAAGAAATTTTTAAGCAGGGTTTAATTTTTCAGCGTTCGTAACATATCTTCGCCGCCGAATTAAGAAACCTACATTTTAAATCCCCCGATGCTTCGTCGTTTAGCCCATAAAATATTGATGTCCCTTGTATTTTTCATGGGCATTGCCTTAAATGTGGTTGCAGAAGAAGCCGTTTCGGCAAATCATGATTCAACTGCCGCGATCATTGAAAAGCACGAGGAAAAAGGGAAATTTAATGCCGGCGAAATGATTCTTGATCACATTGGCGACAGTCATGAATGGCATTTCTTTACCTATAAAAAAGCTGACGGAACCGAGTTTCATGGTTCTGTTTGTCTTCCGGTAATTTTATTTACTCCGGGTGAAGGTATTCACATGTTTTCCTACAAGCACCTCCATCATGGCCCTTACAAATCATTTAACTTAGATACCAAACACCATATCATTCGCACTGATGGAAAAAAATTCTATGATTTTTCATTAACAAAAAATGTGATTCAACTATTGCTTTCAGTAACACTCATGATGCTCATTTTCATTTCAGTTGCAAGAAGACTTAAAAAGAATGGCAGCAAAGCACCCACTGGTTTAGGATCTGCTGTTGAAGTAATAGTAATTTTTATTCGTGATGAAGTTGCAAAGCCAATGCTTGGTAAAAGAGCGAATGCTTTTCTTCCTTACCTGCTCACACTTTTCTTTTTCATCTGGATCAATAATCTCATTGGCTTAATCCCGGGTGCAGCAAATGTTACCGGTAATATTGCTGTAACAGCAACTTTAGCCGGTCTTACTTTTATGCTTATGATGGTAGGGTCAAAAAGTGCCTTCTGGAAACACATGATTGCTCCACCTGGTGTTCCCGCAGCAGTATTGCCGATTCTTATACCCATTGAATTTATCAGTAACATCATTGTTAAACCATTTGCATTAATGATTCGACTTTTTGCAAACATGCTGGCAGGTCACTTGATCGTGCTTTCTTTTATGTCGATCATTTTCATTTTTGCTGCAATGAATATTTTTGCCGGAGCTGGGGCAACAATTTTTTCAATCGCATTTTCAATTTTCATTTATTTGCTTGAGCTACTGGTGGCGGCATTGCAAGCTTATATATTCACAATCTTAACAGCATTGTTTATTGGCGAAACCGGAGTTACGCATTCCGATTCAGATCATCATTAAACTTAAAACTTTAAATCAATTTTAAACTAAACTTTAAACTCAAATTAACATGATGGATTTACTTAATGTTCTTTTTCTTGCACTTGATGGAACTGCACAAGCTGGTGCAGGCATTGGAGCCGGACTCGCAGCTATTGGTGCTGGTATTGGTGTAGGTTTAATCGGTGGCAATGCACTACAGTCAATTGCCCGCCAACCCGAAGCTATGGCAGACATTCGCACAAATATGTTTATCACTGCAGCACTTGTAGAAGGAGTTGCATTGTTCGGTATTGTTGTTTGCGTATTGGTATTGTTTCTCTAAAAGGAGAGCAACTCATAACTGTTTAGCTCAGAAAAAATTCTGTTTAAATAAGAAATGAGACTGCTGATATAAGTGGTTTGAATTAATTTCAAACTTCGTTTCTTAAACTCTAAACTAATAATATGGAACTACTAACCCCTGACTTAGGGCTGTTATTCTGGACTTCTGTGATTTTTATCACAGTGTTTTTTATTCTGAAAAAATATGCGTGGAAACCGATTCTTCAGGCATTGGATAACAGGGAAAAAACGATTGATGATGCCCTCAGAACTGCTGAAAGAACCAAGCAGGAAATGATGACCATGAAGAGCGAACATGAAGCGTTACTTCAAATGGCTAAGCAAGAGCGCATGCAAATTTTAAAAGAAGCAAAAGAAGTGAAGGAACAGATTATTGGTGAAGCAAGAGAGAGAGCAAAAGATGAGGCTGCAAAAATTATGGATGAAACACGCCGTGATATTGACAACCGCACCAAAGAAGCACTCATTGATGTAAAGAATCAGATTGGAACAATGGTAGTTGAAGTGGCTGAGAAAGTTCTTCGCCGTGAACTCAGCAATAAAACAGATCAAGAGGAGTATGTACGCCGCCTTGCAGATGAACTAACACCACAGAATAATTAAATTTAAGATGCGAAATCCTCGTGTTGCATATCGTTACGCAAAAGCCTTGATTGATCTTTCATTAGAAACCAATCAATTGGAAGTTATTAAGAAAGATATGGATTATCTGCGTGCCAACAACCATAAAGAATTTAATTCAATGATGGATTCACCTGTAATCAGGGGAACAAAGAAATCAGAAATTTTTAACGCAATATTTCACGGCAGGTTAAGTGAATTGACTGAATCATTTTTCAATTTGGTATTTAAAAAAGGCCGCGAATTCGTGATGGCAGATATTTGGCGTGCGTTTGATACTCAATATAACCTTCTAAAGGGAATTGTAAATGTTACCATCACCTCGGCTGTTCCTTTGAATGAAGAACTTCACAAAAATATTTTCAAACGTATTGAGGCTCTTCCAAGATTTAAGGATAAAACTATTCATTTGATTACCAAAATAGATGAAGACATTATCGGTGGATTTATTCTGGAAATGGAAGATGATAAGTTAGATGCAAGCGTAAGACATGATCTTCTATTCATCAAGCGTGAATTCATTGATAATCTTTATAAAATGAAATATTAACCAGTAAGAAAAATAAATACTAATTATGACAGACATTAAACCTGAAGAAATTTCCGCCATCCTTCGCCAGCAATTAAGTTCATTCAATACTTCGGTTCAATTAGAAGAAGTTGGAACCGTATTGCAAATTGGTGATGGTATTGCCCGTGTTTATGGGCTTACAAATGTGCAGGCAGGTGAGTTAGTGGAATTTGAAGAAGGAACCCGTGCCATTGTATTGAACCTTGAAGAAAATAATGTAGGTGTGGTATTGATGGGAGGCGGTGAAACAATCAAAGAGGGTGATACTGTGCGCCGCACCGGAAAAATTGCTTCTATAAAAGTAGGAGAGAAAATGGTGGGCCGTGTATTGAATACGCTTGGCGAACCTATCGATGGAAAAGGTCCAATTGAAGGTGAGTTATATGATATGCCTTTGGAAAGAAAAGCGCCTGGTGTATTATTTCGTCAGCCGGTTAAAGAACCTTTACAAACCGGACTCAAAGCAATTGATGCCATGATACCAATTGGTCGCGGACAGCGCGAGTTAATCATTGGTGATCGCCAAACAGGTAAGAGTGCAATTGCTATTGATACGATTATTAATCAAAAAGAATTTTATGATCGTGGTGAACCTGTTTATTGCATTTATGTAGGCATTGGACAAAAGGCATCTACCATTGCAAACGTTGCAAAAACATTAGAAGAAAAGGGCGCTATGCCTTATAGTATTATCGTAGCAGCTTCTGCTTCTGAACCTGCACCACTTCAATTCTATGCACCATTTGCAGGTTGCGCAATTGGAGAATTTTTCCGCGACTCGGGCCGATCAGCATTGATTATTTATGATGATCTTAGTAAACAAGCCGTAGCATATCGCGAAGTATCACTGTTGCTTAAGAGACCTCCTGGACGTGAAGCATATCCTGGTGATATTTTCTATTTGCACTCACGTTTATTGGAGCGCGCAGCAAAAGTTATTGCTGCCGATGAAGTGGCGAAAAATATGAATGATCTTCCCGAAAGCATTCGCCATTTGGTTAAGGGTGGTGGTTCACTTACTGCTTTGCCGATTATTGAAACACAGGCAGGTGACGTATCCGCCTACATCCCAACCAACGTAATTTCAATTACCGACGGACAGATATTTTTAGAATCAAACCTCTTTAACAGTGGTGTAAGACCTGCAATTAACGTAGGTATTTCTGTAAGCCGTGTTGGAGGAAATGCGCAGATAAAATCAATGAAGAAAGTTGCAGGAACTTTAAAACTCGATCAGGCACAATACCGCGAGTTAGAAGCATTCTCAAAATTCGGAAGTGATCTTGATGCTGCAACAAAAGCTGTAATTGACAAAGGCGCACGCAATGTTGAGATATTGAAGCAAAAACAATTCTCACCCATGTCGGTTGAAAAACAAACAGCAATCATTTACCTCGGAACACAAGGTTTGTTAAGTAATGTTCCGGTTAACAGTGTGAAAGAATTTGAAGAAGACTTTTTAAACCTTCTTGAATTGAAACATAAAGATGTATTGGAAGATTTAAGGAAAGGAAACTTAAGTGATGCTTCTCTTGAAGCCATTCGCAATACGGGGAAGGAAGTTGAAGGTAAATACATGAAGAAATAGAAAGGTGAATGGTGAGTAGTGAAAAGTGTAAGTGTGAGTATTGTTTACTGAAATAAACTTTGGAAAAGTTGACAGAGAATTCAGAGTTCCGTAAATCCGAAATCAAAAACCCGAAATCCGCAATTATAAATGCCCGGTCAGTTAAAAGAAGTTAGAAGCAGAATTAAGAGCGTACAAAACACGCAGCAGATCACCAAAGCAATGAAAATGGTGAGTGCAGCAAAGTTGCGTAAAGCAACAGATCGTATTGTTCAAATGCGCCCTTATGCAAATAAGCTCAATGAAATAATGAGCAACATTGCAGCCGGCTCGGGGGGAAATATTGCTTTGGCTATTGAGCGCCCAATAAAAAATGTTTTGATGGTTGTCGTAACTTCCGATAGAGGTTTGGCAGGTGCATTTAATGCAAACACAATCAAATTAACCAAACACACGATCGCTGAAAAATATGCGGCTCAGCAAAAAGAAGGTAGCATTACAATTATGCATATTGGAAAAAAGGCATTAGATGCCTTTAAAAAATCTTCTTATAAAATAAAATCAGATTATGCTTTGCTTTTTTCAAGCCTTAATTTTAATGAGGTTTCAAAAGCAGCAGAATGGATGATGCAGGCTTACCAGAACAATGAGTATGATAGGATTGAGATTGTGTATTCACAGTTTAAAAATGCAGCCACTCAAATTTTTTCTGCCGAAAGATTTCTTCCTGTATTAAAAACTAAATTAGTTAAAGGTCAATCATCTATCAACTTTATTTTTGAACCTGAGCAAGATGAATTGGTAAATAAGCTGATTCCCAAAATTCTTAAGACTCAATTATTCAAAGTGTTGCTCGACAGCAATGCAAGTGAACATGGTGCCCGGATGACTGCGATGGATAAAGCAACGGAGAATGCCAAAGAATTATTGAAAGATCTTTCTATCAAATACAATCGCGCAAGACAAGCTGCAATTACTACTGAGCTTACAGAGATTGTGAGTGGTGCGGCTGCATTACAGGGCTAAATTGAGTAACAAGTAAAAAGTCTTTAGTCGGAAGTCCTTAGTCCTTAGTAAACCAGAGCATTATTTTTTTTCTAAGGACTAAGGACTTGCTACTAAGAACTCTTTCTTTAATCAATCTTTCCTCTTATAGCTTTAACTACAGCTTCCGATTTTGAATTCACATGTAGCTTCTCATAGATGTTACGAATGTGAAAGCGAACAGTGTCAATCGCAATTTCGCAATTCGCAGCAATCATTTTATAACTCATTCCTTCGACAAGGCATTCGAGAATTTCTTTTTCACGATCGGTGAGCGAATTCATTTCATCACTTGAAGAAGGAGATTGCTTTCGGAATTTCTCTATCACTTTTTGTGCAATGGCCGGAGTCATCGGAGCTCCTCCTTCATTTACTTCTTTGATTGCTTCAAGCAACCGTGAAGGTGTTGTGTTCTTCAACAAATAACCTGAAGCGCCGTTGCAGATGGAAGCAAAAATTTTCTCTTCATCTTCCACCACTGTTTGCATGATTACTTTTATTTCCGGAAAATTTTCTTTGATCATTTTCACACCTTCAATTCCGGTTTTTCCCGGCATCTGAATATCCATCAAGACCACTTGAGGTTCTGTTTTTTTAATGTTGTAAATGATGTCATTGCAATTTGGAAATGTGCCGGTACATGAATACCCTTCCGTTCCGTTAATGAGTTGAAACAAACTCTCACGGAGCAATTGATTGTCTTCGAAGATTACGACTTTGATTTCCATGTTCACTTTGTATGGGCGCAGTCACCCTGAGATAATCGAAGGGCTTATGCAATGTTTCGATTAACTGAGAATGAACTTCACCCAATTTGCTGATTCAATCATTTCTAAATTCCAATTGCACCATCGTTCCTTTTCCCTCATCACTTTGCAAAACAAATTTCGCTTTCATTTCTTCTGCTCGCTGCTGCATGTTGTTCAATCCATTTCCTCTTTCAATAGAATTCAAATCAAATCCTTTTCCATCATCGCGAATCGTCATCTTTAAATTATTTTCCCTCTGTAAAATAATGATGAAAGCATTTGCAGCACCGGAATATTTCGCAATGTTGTTCACGGCTTCCTTAAAGATGAGATAAAAATTTCTTCGCGTATCCATTTTCAATTTCGATTGTAAAAGATTCTTGTCGAAGTCGAAATTAAAGTTGATGTCTCTTGCACCCAGAATTTCTGATGCAAACGTTCGCATGCGCTTGAT
>JBKJNS010000250.1:0-5090 GCA_046593455.1 Chitinophagales bacterium
AATTTTTTCAAAGTTTTAAAAACTTTGGAAAAGTTCAAATAAGATTTAGAGAAGAAAATGCAAATCCGAAACCTGCCTGACGGCAGGCAGGTCATCAATCCGAAATCCGAAATCAAAAGTGGAAGCACCCTCACATGTAGAAAGAATTTTTCAACGAACCGGCGGCGACAGATACATCTGGCTCGTGGTAATTTTTCTTGCCATCATTTCAATGCTGGCGGTTTACAGTTCAACAGGTACGCTTGCATTTAAATCGCAACAGGGCAACATGGAATATTTTCTTTTCAAGCAGGCAACTACAATTCTGTTTGGAATATTTCTCATGTTCATTGCGCATAAGATCAACTACATTTATTATTCGCGACTTGCTCAACTGTTGCTTTATATTTCAATTCCGCTTTTGCTTTTAACGCTCATTGCCGGAAAAAATATCAATGATGCACAACGATGGCTCACCATTCCTGTAGTTAATATTTCATTTCAAACAAGTGACCTTGCAAAGTTTGCTCTGATATTATATGTGGCACGCACACTTGCGAAAAATCAAGTTAACATTCAGAATTTTAAAACCGGTTTTCTTCCTGTAATGATTCCTGTACTGATTGTTTGTGCGCTTATTGCACCATCCAATCTTTCTACAGCATCAATATTATTCGCAACTTGTTTATTGCTCATGTTCATTGGCAGAGTGAATATGAAATATATTATGCTCATGGCTCTTGCCGGAATTGTTTTGCTGGCATTAATTATTCTTATTGCACAATTTACTCCGCTGCACACAAGAGTGGATACATGGATCAGCAGACTAACAAGTTTTTTTGGTGATGGTGAAGAAGCTTACCAAGTTCAGCAATCAAAAATTGCAATTGCCAATGGAGGAATTTTTGGTGTGGGCCCCGGAAACAGTACGCAAAGAAATTTTTTACCAAGCCCGTACTCTGATTTTATTTATGCCATCATTGTTGAAGAATATGGTTTCATAGGAGCAATAACTATAGTGGTGCTTTACATGTTCTTTCTGCTTCGTTGCATTAAATTATTCACGCAAGCACCAAAAGCATTCGGTGCATTTCTCGCAGTGGGATTAAGTTTTGGTTTGGTAGTTCAGGCATTGATCAACATGGCTGTGGTTGTTCACTTGTTACCTACCACAGGTGTTACACTTCCATTTGTGAGTTGGGGCGGAACCTCTTTATTATTTACCAGTGTGGCGATAGGGATAATTTTAAGTGTGAGTAGAAACGTTGAAGAAGAAAAAGAAGAAGATGAGCCGGCAACAGCATAAGATAATTATCAGCGGTGGCGGCACTGGCGGACATATTTTTCCGGCAATTGCAATCGCAAATGCATTGAAAAAGAAAGAACCTGAAATAGAAATATTATTTATCGGCGCATTGGGAAGAATGGAAATGGAGAAAATTCCAAAAGCGGGTTACAGAATTGAAGGATTACCAATTGCAGGAATACAAAGGAAATTATCAATGAAAAATTTAGTGCTGCCTTTTAAAGTTATAAGCAGCATGATGAAAGCAAGAACCATGATCAAACAATTTAAACCCGATGCGGTGATAGGAGTTGGCGGCTATGCAAGCGGCCCGGTTTTATTCATGGGTTCAATGATGGGAATTCCAAGTCTCATTCAGGAACAAAATTCTTATGCAGGAATTACCAATAAAATTTTATCCATGACTGCAAAGAAGATTTGTGTTGCTTATGATGGCATGGAAAATTTTTTTCCGAAGGAAAAAATTATTGTAACAGGTAACCCTGTTCGCGATGATATTGTAAATCTTGAAAGCAAAAGAAAAGAAGGCCAGCAGTTTTTTGGATTGAATGAAAATATGAAAACACTTTTGGTAATCGGCGGAAGTTTGGGTGCAAGAACCATCAATGAAAGTATCAGGTTAAAGCTGAAAGAAATTTTTGATTCGGGCATTCAAATGATCTGGCAAACAGGCAAAGGATATTTTCAAATCAATGCCGATGCTGCAAGAGATTTTTCAGATCGCTTAAAGGTTTTTGAATTCATCGACAGAATAGATCTTGCGTATGCTGCAGCCGATGTTGTTATCTCCAGAGCGGGTGCGCTTTCTATCGCAGAATTATGTATTGCTTCAAAACCATGTGTGCTGGTTCCTTCACCAAATGTTGCAGAAGATCACCAGACAAAAAACGCAATGGCACTTGTTAATAAAGAAGCGGCCTTGATGGTTAAAGATGCAGAAGCAAAAGAAAAATTGATTGATGCAATATTTGAATTGATGAAGAATGAAATGCAACAACAAAAATTAAAATCAAACATCAGTGCATTGGCAAAACCAGATGCTGATGATGAAATAGCAGATGAAATTTTTAAACTGATTAATTAGTAAATGAGACAAAAGATATAAGACATAGGACTAAAGACAAAACAAGATCTCAAAAACCCAAAACCCAAAACCCAAAATCCGAAACTCTTAATGAACCTCGAAAAAATCCATAGCATTTATTTTATCGGCATCGGCGGCATTGGCATGAGCGCGCTTGCAAGATATTTTCATGTGAATGGAAGAACAGTTTCGGGATATGATAAAACTGCTACGCAACTAACCGATGAATTAATAGGTGAAGGAATGCAGATTCATTTTGAAGAAAGCGTAGATCTGATTCCTAAGGATGTTGACTTGGTAGTTTATACACCTGCAATTCCTGATGAACATTCAGAGATGCAATATTATCAGGCGCAACATTTTCACATTGTAAAAAGAAGTGATTTGCTCGAAGCACTCACCAAAAATTTATTTACGATTGCAGTTGCAGGCACGCACGGAAAAACCACTACGAGTTCGATGATCGCTCATATTCTTAAGCAATCGGGGATTGATTGCACGGCATTTCTTGGTGGCATCACTGCAAACTATCACACAAATTTTCTTGCAGGTAAATCAAACATCTGTGTGGTAGAAGCTGATGAGTATGATCGCTCATTTTTAAAATTGCATCCCGATGTAGCAGTGATCACCTCATGCGATCCCGATCATCTGGATATTTATGGAACTGAAGAAGAGGTGGTAAATTCCTATGGAGAGTTTGCGAATTTGATCAAACGCGATGGTCAATTGATCACCAAACAAAATTTACTTTTTCTTCCTTACGTTTCTCAGTTACAACCGCTTTATTATTCAGTTGCCGGCGCCGATGATTTTTTTGCAACTAACATACAATTGATCAATGGTACTTATTCATTCGACTTCAATACTTCAACAAGCGTAGTTCAAAATATTCATTTAAGTATTGCAGGTTTTCACAACCTCGAAAATGCAATTGCTGCAAGTGCGGTTGCACATCAATTGGAAATTGATGGCGCTAAAATTCGTGAAGCACTCAGCACATTCAAAGGTGTAAAAAGAAGGTTTGAATTTATTTTCAGAAATGATCAATATGTTTTTATCGATGACTATGCACATCACCCAAAAGAGATTAGTGCATTTTTAAAATCGGTGCGAGAAATTTTTCCTTCCAAAAAGATCACCTGCATTTTTCAGCCACACTTATATACGCGTACACGAGATTTTGCGGATGAATTCAGTGCATCACTTTCAATTGCCGATGAAGTGATTCTGCTCCCCATTTATCCTGCAAGAGAATTACCGATTGAAGGAGTTAGTTCAAATATGCTACTTGATAAAATTTCTTCTTCCCAAAAATCTGTGGTAGAAAAAAGTGAATTGATTAATGCATTGGAGAAAAATAAAAATGAAGTGGTGCTAACAGTTGGTGCAGGAGATATTGATCAGTTGATTGAAGCGGTAAAAGAATTTTTAATTCATCATTCGAAATAAAAAAATAAAATCATTGTGAAAAATTTCTGGAATAAAATAAAACCTGTTTTAATCATTGCATTCTGGATTGCTTGCGGCAGCGGCGTTATTGTTTTGCTTGGTGCTTCCATTCAAAAACAAAAAACAATTTCATTCAGCGGCATAGATGTAAATATTGATGAGAGCAATGGAAATCTTTTTATCAGTAAAAATGATGTGCTTCAAATATTGCGTGATAACCGAGTGAATTTAAAAAGTGTTAAGTCTGCATCTTCAGTTAATTACCGTCAGTTAGAACAGGTGCTGGAGAACAATCCTTATGTGGAGCATGCCGAAGTTTATGCTGATGCGAATGAGAAAATTAAAATCAACATTCAACAACGCACGCCTGTATTGAGGATTATCAACAACCAATCTGTGAGTTATTATCTCGACAATCATGGAAAGCGCATGCCGCTCTCCTCTAACTTTACAGCAAGGGTTCAGGTAGTAACAGGATTCATTTTTACCAATGCCGATCATCAGTCGATTGCAGATTCGATTACAGAAAAAAATCTTTTTGTTCTTGCAGATTTCATTCAGCGTGATTCATTTCTTTCATCTTTAACAGAGCAGATCATCATTAACAAGCAAAATGAAATTGAAATAATCCCCATGATCGGCAATCATTCAATCTTAATCGGTGATACAGAAAACCTGAATGAAAAATTTGAACGACTCAAAATTTTTTACCGCGAAACAATTGGTCATGTAAACCTGAATCAGTATTCGATGATCAACTTAAAATATGATGACAAAATCTATTGTGTTAGAAGAGGAGTGGAAGCAACAATTAGTTCATCAACTATAAAATCAAACTTAAACAGTAACTAAATATTAATTGATTATGGAAACATCGGAATACATTGTTGGTCTCGACATAGGCACAACAAAAATTTGTGCAATCGTTGCAAAGAGAAATGAGTTCGGTAAAATTCAGATTGAAGGAATTGGAACCTCTGAATCATTTGGTGTTTCGCGCGGTGTAGTTGCAAACATTGATAAAACGGTTGATGCAATTAAGAAAGCAGTTAAAGAAGCCGAAGACAATTCTGGTGTAGATATTAAAAGTGTTTATGTAGGAATTGCCGGCCAGCACATTAAAAGTTTGCAGCACCGCGGCATTCTTGTTCGCGATAATGTTGAAACGGAAATCAGCAAGGAAGACATCAGGAAATTAACTGATGATATGCGAAAGCTCGTGGTGAATCCCGGTGACAGAATCATCCATGTGTTGCCACAGGAATTTTT
>JBKJNS010000255.1:0-3186 GCA_046593455.1 Chitinophagales bacterium
GGCCACCCATAATTTTTACCATCATTCCCGGTATGTAATATTGCTTTAACGGAGAGTTTCTCAGTGTGAGATTCCTGTTGAGCAATGCCCAAAGCAGGATAAAAAACATGTAGATAGGAAAGAGTGCGAAATCCTGTACTTCTAGAAACGAAACGCCTTCTGCATCAAACATAGTAGCGGAAAATTACACAGTTTTTATTTCAGTAAATTATTGTAAGAGTTATACAACCTTTGTGATGCTGAATTGATTATTCAACTCTGTCACTTTTCCCATTGGTGTTTTTGCATCATGAAAAAAAAGAAAGGTCCACTTTTCTAATACTCCTCTATTCGCCCATTCTTTTCTAAGCTGCTCACTTTTCTTTCCGTCAAAATCGTACTTGGCAACAAATCGCCTTATTATATGTGATGGCTGAGGAAGCACATCGCCTCCATAAAAATAATTATGTTCTTGCTGCTGAATATGAAACACTTGGTGATAAGGGGTATGCCCTCCTGAAACATAATAATTTATTTCATTATTTATAATTCCATTTCCATTGAGATAATGCAGCCGGGTTGAATGTTTTAAAAAATCCAGTTTGTAAAAATCAAATGAGGAAGAATTTTTTTTTGTGTAAGCATATTCCATTTCTTTTTGCTGACAATAATATTTAGCTGAAGGAAACATAAGATTAAATGATTGATTGCTGCCATAACAAACTCCGCTTGTATGATCTTTATGTAAATGACTTAGCAGCACCATCGATACATCATCAACATCAAACCCGCAGCGCTTAATGTTTTCATAAATCATGAATTCTCCCAAAGTAGATTCTAAACCCAAACCCGGGTCAATAACAATAAGGTTGTTTTTTGTTTGAACAAGGAAAGGAACAATGTCAACTACCAGAGAAGCAGGCCGATCTTTCAATTGATCAACAGCAGCATCAAAGGGAATAAATTTTTTTGTTACATCAACAGTATAGGTTCCTTCTGAGAGCGGATAAATCATTGAAGAAATTTATTTAAAAAAGAAAAGCGCAAGCAGTGCTTGCGCTCAATAATTATTGATTGGTAAAAACTAAAATTATTTATTTCCCCCAAGCACAAAGTTTCGCGCAATGTTAAAGCCCCATCTGAATTGGCCATCGGCCCAGTTCGATTTTGTTTGAGGTAGAAATGAATTTTCGAGCATCCCTGTTGCATTTGTAAACGTCATTGCAAACACGTGGCCACCGGTTTCAATTTCAACTCCGATACTTAAAGGGTCGTAGTATATTTTTTTTCCGTTTGCATCAACTGCATTTGCTCTGTAGCTTCCAAAAGTGTGGAAGTAATCTGCAATAACTGAAAAGCGCTTGGTCAATTTCAAGCGCAAACCGGCACCAATTGAGAAGATATCATTCTCATCATTAAAGTCAACATAGTTACGATGGCACCATGAGGGGATTAACTCAAATGAAAATGAGGGTGAGAATTTTCGTGAAATAATCGCCTGCGTTACATAAGAGATGCGATGAGAAAAATTTCCTTCATAATAAGCATCAGAAGTGCTGTCACTAACAGATTTTCTACCTGTAATTCCCGCAACACCATAAAGCGCAATACCAAATGGCATTTTACCATCAATAGTTTGGCGCAGCAATTTAAATTTTGCATTTCCATCATACAACTCTTTATAAGGTTCAATACCTTTTGATCTACCAACACCTAATTGAAAACGATCGGTAACTCCGTAATCAAAAGACCACCGGATATCGGGCGCACCATCTAAACCATAGAAAGTATGAAAGCCGCCGTTGGTACCCGCAATATCACCAAAACGATGAGCAATATTAAAATTGAGGTTATGCTTTTTGTTGGTTTCGTTTGTTTGTGCATTAATAACTTTAAATGCTTTGAAGGTTGCGCTTACATATTCCTTTGCATTATTATCGGAAGAACTATTTACAATATCAGAGAGGTCATCTTGAGCGAAAATGTAAATTGAGGAAAGGCAAATGACCAAATAAGTGAGGAGAATTTTTTTCATATCATAAAATTTTTAATCAGGATTATTTGAGGGTATAAATATCGGAACAATTAAAGCAGGCTGTTAAATTAATTCTATGAAATGAAAAATATGTTTTGAAATTAATTCTTAAAAAATCCAACTCGTGAATAATTTAATTACTTAGGAGGCATCGGTTTAAGAACTGCATTGACTTTAACTGATACTGTTTCTGCAATATTTTTAATTACAACAGTAGGAATTTCAATTTTGTAATCGACAAGCTTTACATCAAAAGCACAGGTTATTTCTAATTGCCCATCAGAAACCACAATGGTTCCGGGAAAAATTCTGTTTTGTGTAACTCCATGAATGGTGAAATCACCGGTAACAGTCACATTGTAGGTTCCGTTCTTAGTTAGATCAACATCTTCATTTATTTTTCCTTTTAAAGTACCTGTTGGGTATTTTTCACTCTCAATATAGTTTTCGTTAAAGTGTTCTTGCATAAGGGATTTTTTAAAAACGAAAGAACTCATTTGCACCTTAAAAAAAACATCTTTGGTTTTAACATTAATCGCTCCAACAGCCTTATCACTCTTGGCATCAATATCTTCAATTGGTGTAGAGGAGAAAAAAGAAATGTTTGCATTTGGGCTCATAAAAACATCCTGAGCATTTAATTGAATTGCAATAACACTTAGAATTACGATGATTAAAGATTTCATTTTATGTTTTTTCATTTTATGTTTTTTTATTTTTTTTAAGAAGTCAATAATAATACCATTAATTGTTCTTTCCACCCTGTAATAACCAATAGTTTAATTTCTCTTTATCACAACTCTGCAAAACCAACTCGCCATTTGATATTGATTTTGGCATTGTAGCGTTAGGGCCAATTACAAAATCGTACATAATGCTAAATGCTCCGCCATCGGAGTATGGTTGTAAAAGGTCATAGGTTGTAAAATCGTAACCGAGAGTAGAATTGGTTGCGTGACAATCACCAAATGAAGTATCTGTACAATAAGTATTCATGATCGGTACAATATCGTTCATGAATGAAATGGTATCGGTTCCGTTGTGTGTGCAGTTTGAATCAACCGGTGGTATTGGAGCCGTCTTATCTTTAGTGCAGGAAGTAAAATAAAAAGTTGAAGAAATTGAAAGGAAAATACCCAATACTGCAATAAGTCTTTTGATGGATATCATTT
>JBKJNS010000391.1:0-3056 GCA_046593455.1 Chitinophagales bacterium
TGTAAATTGGATGCTCACAAATTCTTTTGGTATTGTTGTAAGAAAGGAAACAAAAAATACCGTGGCTTCAGGGGTTTATGTTCAGGAGGTTGATGTAAGTAATCTGCCTGCAGGAATGTATCAATTGAGTTTTCAATCGGGTGGTGAATCGATAACTAAAAAAGTAATTTTGACTAAATAATTTTATACCAAGAACACTATGTACATCTTAAAATTAAACTCTCCCATACTCATTCTTCTTTTGGGTCTATCGTTTTTTACAAAAGCACAAACTCCTGATTGGAGTACTTCAATTGCCGGAATCTTCTATGAGAATTGCACAACCTGCCATCATGAGGGTGGCATTGCCCCCTTTTCACTGATAACTTATGAAGTAGCAGTTGATAATGGTTTTAATATCCAGACAGATGTTAATACTAAAAAAATGCCCCCCTGGCCTGCCGACCCAACAGTAAATCACTTTTGGGATGAAAAGGTTTTAACAGACGAAGAAATAACCGCCATCAATGATTGGGTAAATAATGGAATGCCCGCAGGTGATTTAAGTCTTGCACCGGTGCCTCCTGTCTATAGTGGTAATTCAACAATGTTAAATCCTGATGATACTGTTCAATTGCCTGTCTATACTATCCCTAATGATTCAGATAACTACAGAACATTTGTAGTGTATTCAAATTTTACCGAGTTCAAATACATTAATGCGATTGAATTTATTCCAGGTAATAATTCAGTCGTACATCATGCAAGTTTTCATCATGACACGTCCGATGCTTCTTATCAGCAAGATTTAGCAGACCCTCTACCTGGTTATGCTACTGACGACTTTGGTGATCCAAGTTCAACAGCAATAAATTTTGGGGCATGGTTACCAGGGAATGGGATATTCAAATTGCTGCCAAATATGGGGTTTAAAATTCCTCCCAATTCATATTTTGTAATCAGCATTCATTATGCACCCGGCAATGGGAATCAAAAAGACAGCTCGAAACTTTATTTTAAGTATACCGATATGCCTGATTCTTTAATCCGAGTGGTTTATAAGTCGAAATGGTTATTCCCATCTGTATTGGTAAATGGGCCGCTAAACATCCCCGCAAATTCGATAAAAACTTTTAATGAGATTTCGCAACCACTTACTCATAAATCACTTTTAGGGGTTGTGCCTCATAGCCATCATGTATGCACTTCATGGAAAGTGCAGATGGTAACTTCTACTGGTGATACTACAAATCTTATTTCAATTCCAAAATGGTCCTTTTACTGGCAGTATAACTATATGCTCACAAAAGTTATGGATGTACCCGGGTTAGCTCAAATGTTGGGCGAAGCTGTATTTGACAATACAGTTAATAATCCTGATAACCCCAATGACCCGCCTAAAGCAGTACATGAAGGTGGAAAGTCAACAAATGAAATGATGAATTGTGGTTTTATACTTATGGATTATGAAGATGGTGATGAAAACATTATTCTTGACAGCGCATTTTACGGATTGCCAACAGCAGATTTCAGCCTTTCTGCTGAAATGCCATTTGAGTTATACCCAAATCCTGTATCAGATGAATTTCATTTTATAACTCAGCTTGAAACACATGATGTAAATTGGAAACTTATTAATCTTTATGGCGCTGTTGTAAAACAGTCAAACCGTAATTATGTACCAAAGGGTGTATACGTTCAAGATGTTGATGTTACTGAACTTGGAACCGGCATCTATCAGTTTTACTTTCAGTCAGGAAATAAGGTTGTTGTGAAAAAAATATTAGTAGTAAAATAACTTCCAAAAAATTTGATCAATGTTTATGAAACGAATTATTCTTGCTACAATAGTTTTTTTATCAACCTCATTTTATTTAAAAGCTCAAACCCCTGACTGGAGTACTACAGTAGCATCTATTTTTTATAATAACTGCACCGTTTGCCATCACGATGGAGGCATTGCTCCTTTTTCACTGATTGATTATGCCAGCGCTGTTGACAATGGAATTTTAATTCAAGCAAATGTGAATTCCAAAAAAATGCCGCCGTGGCCTGCTGATCCAAATTATTCGCACTTCTGGGATGAGCGTGTTTTATCTGATGAGGATCTTACAGCGATTAATGATTGGGTGAATAACGGAATGCCTTCGGGTGATTTAAGCCTTGCTCCTGTTCCACCCATTTACAATGGTGGTGCAACAATGCTTAATCCCGACGATACTGTTCAACTTCCAACCTATACCATTCCTAACGATTCAAATGTTTACCGAACTTTCGTTGTTCATTCAAATTACACTGAAACAAAATATCTTAATGAGATTGAATTCATTCCCGGTGATCCATCAATTGTACATCATGCAACTATTAATGCGGACACATCAGTTATTCCTTACCAAACTGATTTAGCCGATACTCTTCCCGGATATGCAACAAATGGATTTGGTAATGATCCAAGCCCGAGTTCGGAATATGTTGGAGGATGGTTGCCCGGCACTTCAATTTTCAAATTGCCGCCCAACATGGGTTTTAAAATTCCACCTAATGTAGATTTTGTTATCAGCATTCATTATTCGCCAGGAAGTATGAATAAAGTTGATAGCTCAAAGATATATTTCAAATTCTGTACTGTACCAGATTCTACAGTTCGCATTGTATCAAAATCAAAATGGCTTGTACCAGGAGTGTTAGTTAACGGGCCACTTCTTATTCCAAAAAATAAAGTATTGACTTTCACAGAAGTTTCATTTCCAACAACACATAAATCGCTGCTTGGAATTACTCCACACAGTCATCATGTTTGTGTTTCTTGGGAAGTACGTATGGTGGGTTCACCGGGTGACACAACTAACCTTATTTCAATTCCTAAATGGTCATTTAACTGGCAATATAATTATCTTTTCACTAAAGTTATTGAAGTGCCGGGGCTTTCAGTAATGGTTGGCGATGCAACATTTGACAACACCTCCAACAATCCTGATAATCCAAACAATCCTCCGATGTTAATTCATGAAGGAGCACAGTCTGATCAGGAGATGATGATCTGTGGATTTATTGTTATGGAATATCAGGAAGGAGAC
>JBKJNS010000500.1:0-4630 GCA_046593455.1 Chitinophagales bacterium
GCTCATAATCAAGTCCGAACTTTTTAGCAGCGGCTTGTCTGGCTACATGCCCCCATCCATCGGTTAGCAACACTCCACCAATATCAAAAAAAATAATTTTGAAAGACGCAGATTTCATAAAAGGCTATTGATAGATTTATTTCGTTTTTATAATCAGATTAAAATTTTTTCCGATGCTTTAACTTTTTCTAATCTTTGTAAATGTCTTTCAGCGCCTGTAAATTTCGCATTTTAAAAATACAGTAATAAAATCCTGGGCTTCCGCAAATGCTATATCACTTCCGCCAAGACAAATCAAATTCATATCATCATCTTCAACTCCCTGGCGAGCAGAAAAATAATATTTAAATAATGCTGCTCTTGCTTCCGCAAATATGTTTGCTGCAATTGCGGCTCCTACTCCACTGGCGCATATTGCAATGCCGCATTCAACTTCGTTTGCTGCTACTGCTTTTGCAAGAGGAATGATAAAGTCACGATAATCATCTGAGTTATCCAAAGCAAACCCATTAAATCTTTCACTTCGAATTCTTGCCTTTGAAGAAAATTATAATGACTTATGCTAATTGCACATGCTTTTATTTTTTTATGGCAACTATTTAAAGAGGTGCACTTAGGGAGAAGTGAGTTATGAGTTTTTAATGTTGTCTGAACTAGGGTTCATAGGATTCGTTGTTTTTAATCTTATCATCCTACTAATCCTAAAAATCTTAGTTCAAAAATTTATAATCCTATCATCTTATTAATCCTGAGAAATTTAGTTCCTACCTTTTTTCATCACCCACAAATATTTCCTCCTTAAAAAGAAGAAAGCCATCTCCCCCGTAGACAGCTTTCTTTTGAGCGAATTTGAATCACTCATTATGCAAAACCTACAAAAAAATAAATTAAGAGAAACAGCGATTAATGCTGCACCACCAACTTTTGCTTAAGAATATTATGGTTGGTTTTAAGTTGCACAAAATAAAATCCGTTAGCAAGTGTGTGAACATCAATTGTGGTTTTGTTCTCGCCTTTTGTAATGGCAAAGGAAGTTTCAAAAACAATTTTTCCCGCAGCATCCACAATCTCCAAAGCAGCATTTTCATTAGCGTTATAAGTAATTGATATTTCAACTAATTCTTTTGCAGGAACAGGCACTACTTGCAAATTGCTGTTAATTGATTCAACGTTTTCGATTGATGTAGGCACTCCGCAAGGAGTGATTGTAAAATGTGTTACCCTGGTATCCCATGATGACGTTGGATTATATTGAACAGTAAACCAAAAAGATCCATCAACCGGATCGCAAACCATACCATTATAATCACCATAACGATTTACCGACTGATTATCTTTTCCAATTCCCGCAAAAGTTTCCTCGGCACTCATAATTCCTTTTTCATCACAACTATTGCGGCCGGTTAACATTCCGCTGGGGTAAATATCATCATTGCCCGAAATGTTATAACCCAATGCAATGGTATTATCGGCATTGATGCTGATGCTGCTCATCCAGCGGTATTCGCCATCTGGCGGTGCATAAGTTCCCTGCTGATAAACATGCCATTCTCCGCCGCCGGATTTTCTTACCTCGTACCAGCGCACTCCTGCCACACCTTCACCATCTGCATTACATATATGTGTGCAAACAATAGTTTCATGATCATCAAAGCGGCGGTATTGCATTTTATCCATTAAGATATTACTTAGAGGATCAAGTTTTTTAGTAGTGTTTGGCTGTGGAATACAACTTAAAGTATTGAAACCGCAAAGGTTGCTGTTATAAGGAAGTATGCCCATGTATTGCGGACCTGTAAGCGTAGAGTTGCTTGCA
This sequence comes from Chitinophagales bacterium, assembly GCA_046593455.1. Lineage (GTDB taxonomy): Bacteria > Bacteroidota > Bacteroidia > Chitinophagales > UBA10324 > JAJAYG01. The sequence goes on from JBKJNS010000500.1 coordinate 1,817, forward strand.
TCAACCCAATCAATTTTTAATTCATAAAGTTCTAACCGGTCTGAATCGATACTTGCACCCCAAGCATCGTCGGTAACACGCATTATAATCGCAGGAGCATCAGCATCAGGTGCAATGGTACCTGTAAAAGTTACAGGTGAAGCAGATTCAAAACCCAGTGTAGGTAAATTGCTGAAAGTAAATTTTTGAGCAGTGCCCATTGCTTGTCCGATGTTCATGGCGCTTTTATCTAAAGCAAAAACAGTTGGGCTATTGGAATTGGTAGTAACGAAATAAGAATTTCCCCATGATGCAATCTTTGGATAATCGGGGAAACCACCTGAGGTAGTGTAAGAATAAACCCACCATGCACCTGTGGGATCACCTGTTTTAGAAATGCATGTAATCAATTTGCTTCCGCTTGAGGAAAGTACCAAAAACGCAAAGCGATCTTCAATGGGGTCATAAACAATATTGGGGTCTCCAAAGTCACCGAGGTTAGTAATGTCTTCAACGAGTATGCTGCTGATTAAAATGTTGCCGCTTTTATCCCAGATTCGCATGAGTGTGCTGTTCGTATTATTGGCCATTTGAACAACATGATTGGGGCCTACTGCAAGGCAATTATCAGAAGGATCAATATTGGCAGAAAGTCCATCGAGGGTATCGAGAATGGTAATTGAAAGATCTCTTGTTCCGCTGTAATCTTTTTGCAAAGCGGGATCTTCACCTTTGGGAAGTGCATTGGGATTTGGTTTTACATTTCTGTGCGGATGTTCCAAAGAAGGATTATCGTGTTCCATTCTTTTACCACTCCAGTCAACAGGCTTTTGATGAATCTCTGTTAGTGGTTTCGATTCACCAAAAAATTCCAGTGGAACCAATTCTGAATGCAGCGTAATGGTTTGAGCATTGGTGATAATTGAAGAAAAAATAATTATTAGGGGAAGGAAAAAATGTTTCATAGCGTGTGATTTATGCTTGCAATAATAGGCAAATTAAGTCCACGATATCTATACATTTGTGACTTCATAAACATTAATAAAAATCACCATGGATAACAAAATGATTACAACTGCATTTAATTTTGAAGGTTATAAAATAACTGCAAACCTTGGAGTTGTGAGGGGAATTACCGTGCGCTCAAGAAATGTATTTGCAAACTTTGGTGCGATGATTCAAACTTTATTTGGAGGCAACATTTCGCTTTACACCGAGTTGTGCGAACGTGCAAGACAAGAAGCTTATGACCTCATGCTTCAACATGCCGATGCAATGGGTGCCAATGCAATTATTGGTTTCCATTGCGATGCAAATGATGTTGCAAATGGTGTAACCGAAGTACTTGCTTACGGTACTGCAGTGGTGATTGAAAAAAATTATGTGAGGAGTGAATAAGAAAAATCAACCTTCAAAGCAGTTCAGAAAATTGATTTCTATTTATCATCCTCCCTTCAATAATTTTCAGTATTAATAACCTGTAAATGAATGTTCCACTTTTTAGCAGCAGCATCTTCTTTGAGTTCAATATCAATTTCGAGATTGTCGTAATCGCTGCTAAAGCCGGTGTTTAATTTTAATACATCAAAGTTGGTGGTGTAAATGTCATTATCCCTTGTGTTTGTTGCTTCACTTATTGAAAACGTGCAACAACTGCAACTACAATTTTTAAACTCTGTAATAAGCGCATTGTACTTATCCTTTGCAGCATTATAATTATCAGAAGTATAAACTTTATTAGACCACATAAATGGAACACTTTCATTCGACAAACCCGAGTGTAGTAATGCCTGTTGTGTGCCTTTAAGTTTCACAGTTGAAGTCCATGCTGTAAGCATATCAGATTCCTCAACATTTACATTACCCTGTATTGCTTTAAAATTATCGGGAAATCCTTTGATCACATTTTGCAAAAGCAAACAGACATTCTCATAATCACCAAAGATGGTTGGCTTAGGTTCAGGTTTAGGAACTTTTGAAATCTCACCATCATCTAATGGATCTTGTACTGTTCCGGTAAAACTTCCGTTCACAAAATCGCCGTCCATAATTTTACCATCGGCTTTTTTGTAATATCCTTTACCATCAAGTTGTCCATTCTTAAATTCTCCGGTATAAAGAGAACCATCAGCCCAGTCAAATCTTCCGTAACCTGTTCTCTCACCATGTACCCATTTACCAATGTACATATCGTTATTATCCCACAAGTACACTCCAACTCCATCTGTGCAATTGCCAAGCAAGCAACCGGTAGCAATAAAGTTATTTGCATCGGCGAGTTTGCCGTCGTGAAAAGTACCTACCAAAGTTGTTTGGGCTTCATCCGAACTCAGGTAGATTCCTTTGCCTTCCAAAATTCCATTTACAAAAAATCCATAGTAGTAAGATCCATCATCCCAATCATAAACGCCCAGTCCTGTTCTTATTCCGTTAACAAATTCGCCGGTGTATTCTTGTTTTGTTTCCCACAGATAGGTTCCAATACCATTGGTGCAGTTGCCCGAAATGCATCCATCAGTTTGCGCAAATGCCGATGAAGTAATAATAAAAACAGTTGCAGCCAGTAATAATTTTTTATTGTTCATGGTGTTTTAATTAAAGATACAAAAGTATAAATGCAATCAACTATAAAAAATGATTTTAGCAATTAGGTAACGAAGAAAATGTCTTTATAGATCTGCAGAAAGCAACTCAATTTTTTCAAAACTTTTCATCACATCAAACACCACAATCTTGTTATGCTTTACTTTCTTCGCGGTCTTTATTTCCTTTCCATCAACAAAAATTTTAGAAACAGAAAATGGGATACCGTAAATTTTTATTCTGTAGTTTTCA
>JBKJNS010000226.1:0-4455 GCA_046593455.1 Chitinophagales bacterium
TTAATAAGCTGAAAGTAAATTCTGTTATCAGATGTTCTAAAATAGCAACGATTATTAAGTCGTTAATAACAGGGAAAATCGGAGAGATTAACGATGTAACGATCTTAGAAATTAATAGCAGGTTGAGATTAGTACTAAAGCTTGACCAAGAACAAAATTGATCCAAAATAAATGATTCTTCGAACAGAAAATTTAGTGAAGAGCTACCGCCGCCGCAAAGTGGTTGATCATGTTTCGGTTAGAGTGGAGCAAGGCGAAATCGTGGGATTGCTTGGTCCTAACGGCGCAGGAAAAACAACTACGTTTTACATGACTGTTGGTTTGATTCGCCCCGAAGAAGGAAATATTTTTCTCGATGATCTCGATATCACCCACCAACCAATGTACAAGCGCGCGCAGGAAGGAATCGGCTATTTACCGCAGGAGTCATCCATCTTTCGCAAGATGACGGTTGAAGATAATATTGCTGCTGTACTTGAGTTTACCGATTTGAATAAGCAACAACAAAAAGAAAAATTAGAAACGCTGCTCGAAGAATTTGGTTTAAATCAGGTTAGAAAAAACCGCGGTGATTTGTTGTCGGGTGGTGAAAGAAGAAGAACAGAAATAGCGCGCGCGCTGGCAGTAGATCCTAAATTTATTTTGTTAGATGAGCCGTTCGCCGGAATAGATCCCATTGCAGTGGAAGACATTCAATCCATTGTAGCAAAATTGAAATTTAAAAACATCGGCATCCTCATCACCGATCACAACGTGCAGGAAACATTGAGTATTACCGATCGTGCTTATTTATTATTTGAGGGAAAAATTTTAAAGCAAGGCACAGCCGAAGAGTTAGCAGCAGATGAACAAGTGCGCGCTGTTTATCTTGGAAGAAACTTTGAATTGCGCAAGAAGAATTTTGTGAGTTAAACCGACATTGCTAAATGGCTATATGGTTAAATGGTTGGTGTAATCACAATTCCCCGCTGTTGGCGGGGCAGGCACTTTTGACATTTGACTTTTCACGATTCACAATTCACGATTCACATCCCAATAAATGATCGGCCCGCTCTTACACTGGTTTCTTAGGCAACGTTACTCAAATGTTGAGTGGTGGAAGAAGCATCCGCATGAAGCGCAACTCGAAATATTGCTCGAGTTGATTCGCAGTGCAGAAGATACAGAGTGGGGGAAAGAATTCGATTACGAATCCATTACCACTGCCGAAGAATTCCGTAGCAGAATTCCGCTACAGGATTATGAAACATTGAAGCCATTTATTTTTCGGATGATGAAGGGTGAACAAAATATTTTATGGAGTTCGCCCATCAAATGGTTTTCAAAATCATCGGGTACCACCAGCGATAAAAGCAAGTTTATTCCTATGAGTGCTGAGTCGATGGAAGAGTGCCACTTCAATGGCGGCATTGATTTAATCGCAGCTTACTGCGTGGCTAACCCCGAAACAAAATTGCTTGCAGGCAAAGGCGTTATCGTAGGTGGCAGCCACCAACCAAATCCCGAAAACAACAACGCATCCTTCGGCGATCTTTCTGCAGTGCTCATGCAAAACATGCCGGTATATGGTGAGTGGTTTCGGGTTCCCGATCTGCAAACTTCGCTCATGAGCGACTGGGAATATAAATTAGATGCAATGGCCACCTCAATCATGAATGAAGATATCACAAACATTTCAGGAGTGCCAACCTGGACTTTGTTGTTAATGAAAAAAATGATTGAGTTGAAGGGAAAAGAAAACCTGAACGAGGTGTGGCCCAATCTCGAACTCTACATACATGGCGGTGTAAGTTTTACGCCTTACGAAAAAGAATTCCGTTCACTAATTAAAAACGAAAAAGTCTTTTTCTACCAGAGTTACAACGCTACCGAAGGGTTCTTTGCTTTTCAGGAAGGATTGAATGATGATGATATGCTGCTGCATTTAGCAAACGGAATCTTTTACGAATTCATTCCCGAAAAAGAAATAGGCACAGCAAACCCTCAAACAATTTTCCTTTCTCAAGTAAAACTGAACGAGAACTACGGACTGGTAATTTCTACCAATGGCGGTTTGTGGCGATACATTATTGGTGATACCATCCGGTTCACTTCACTCGCTCCCTATAAAATTCAGGTTACCGGCAGGCTGAAACATTTCATCAATGCATTTGGCGAAGAGGTGATTGTTGACAATACCGACCGCGCCCTCGCCGAAGCTTGCCGGCAAACCGATGCTGTGGTAAATGATTACACGGTGGCTCCCATTTTTCTTTCAACCCATTCGCAAGGCGCGCATGAGTGGCTGATTGAATTTTCGAAACTGCCGCCCGATTTAAACCACTTCACCAATTTGCTCGATCAATCACTGCGCAATGTAAATTCCGATTACGATGCCAAGCGGCAGGGCGATTTGGCTATGAAGTTACCCGTGGTTCATTCCTTACCCCAAAATACTTTTTACAATTGGCTCAAGAGCAAGAATAAATTGGGCGGACAAAACAAAGTGCCGCGATTGAGTAATGAAAGAAAGTTGGTGGAGGAAATTTTGGCGATGAAAAATATTTCTGTTGCGAATTGAATTTGTAGAGACGCCATGCTTGGCGTCTTTAAATTATTATTCATAAATAGAAACGCCATGCATGCCGTCTCTGATTTATTTATTGGTCAGCCTGAGGACACAGACCGCTAAATAAGATTTATTCCTTCCCCAAAAAAGCGAGCCCCGAGGTTCGCTTTTTTTTGTTGGGCTTTGAAATGAAAAGTTATTTTTGGGAAAGGAAATTTTTTTACTTACACAAATAGATCTCTATGAAAAAACTTTTTCTTTTTGCAATTGCATTGATTGCATTTGCAGCACAAGCTCAAAATACTTGGATTCAGAAAGCTGACGTGGGAGGATACGATCGGCGGGAAAGCGTTGGATTTAGCATTGGTAATTTTGGCTATATCGGCACAGGCAGTGGAAGCCCGACTGACTTTTGGCAATACGATCCAACTTCTGACGTCTGGACGCAGAAAGCAGACTTTGGAGGAGGCGAACGCGAGAATGCTGTCGGCTTTTCTATTGGCGATAAGGGTTATTTGGGAACAGGTGTATGGACTGGATTGAAGAAGGATTTCTGGGAATATGATCCTGCTACCAATGCGTGGACACAGAAAGCAGATTTCGGAGGCATAGCAAGAAATGAAGCCGTAGGTTTTTCCATCGGCAGCAAAGGATATATTGGCACAGGTTATACTGGTTATTATCAAAAGGATTTCTGGGAATATGATCCTGCAACCAATGCCTGGACGCAGAAAGCAGATTTCGGTGGCGAGGCAAGATCATTAGCCGTAGGTTTTTCCATCGGCAGCAAAGGATATATTGGTACCGGTGTGAAATCTTCTTTTAAAAAGGATTTCTGGGAATTCGATCCCGTTACCAATACATGGTCACAGAAAGCAGATTTTGGAGGCACGGGAAGATATGGAGCTGTAGGTTTTTCCATTGGCAGCAAAGGATATATTGGTACTGGTAACGATAGTATTTATGGCTCTAAAAAGGATTTTTGGGAATACGATCCTGCTACCAATGTTTGGAACCAAAAAGCCGATTTCGGAGGCACGGCAAGAGCTTATGCCGTAGGTTTTTCCATCGTCAGCAAAGGATATATCGGAACTGGTTACGATGTTGCTTTTAACTTTAAAAAGGATTTCTGGGAATACACTCCTGATTGTCTCAATGTAACGACATACTATGCAGATGCAGACGGCGATGGTTTTGGAAATTTAGCGCTGTACAATTGCGGAGCTCTGCCAGGTTATGTCACAAACAATTCTGATTGCAATGATGCAAACGCATCAATCAATACCGCTGCAACCGAAATCTGTGGCAATGGCATTGATGATAATTGTAACGGATTAATGGATGAAAATCTTACGATTCCCATTGGTCTTGCAACTACCAACATTACTTCGACAAGCGCTCAGTTGAACTGGCACAGCGTAACAGTCGCCACAAAGTATAAAGTGAAATACAAACAAACTGGCATTGGCGCACCTTGGACAAACAAAACTGTAACGCCACCTGATACTTCAACCATACTTACCGGTCTTCTTCCAAACACTAAATACAATTGGAAGGTAAGAAGCACTTGCGGCGGCGGGGTGCAATCTGATTTTTCTTCCACAGTCAAGTTCACCACGCTTTTACGTTTGGGTAATGAGCAGGCAACAGATGCAATGGCGATCTATCCTAATCCCATCATCACCTCTGGTACCATTTCATTTTCACTCGAACAAACAGCATCAGTCAACATCGGGCTTGTTGATGTAACAGGAAGAAAACTGCAAACCGTGCTTGATAAAAATCTCGATGCAGGCAACCACGAAGTAAAGTTTAACAGGGAACAAGTTGCTGCGGGTATTTATTTTCTTCAAATAAAAATGAATGAAGAAACAAATGTGTTGAAAGTGGTGATACAATAAGCTTGA
>JBKJNS010000175.1:0-3338 GCA_046593455.1 Chitinophagales bacterium
CGTTGCTGCAGCTTCATTCTTGCTTATCTTATTCAGTGCGTATCTCATTATTTTTATTGCTGCAATTGGTTTCATCATGTTTTGTTTTGCAAAATGGTATCATAAGTTTGAAGCAATTGAAGAAGAGTAAATTATTTTTTCATTACACCAAATCAGAATCACCATGTTTAATAATATCAAGCACAAATATTTAGCAGAGAGAATTGAAATTACTTTTATCCTTCTCTTGTCATCGCTGTTCGCATGTGCGCTGGAGCTAATACGAATCTGGTTAACACACAAGCAAAATTATTCCTACTTCATCTGGAATTTATTTCTTGCATGGGTTCCTTATCTCATTAGCATGTACTTACCTGTTTCATTTGTGGTAATGAAAAGAAAATGGATTGCATGGTTGCTGCTGGTTGTTTGGTTTTTCTTCTGGCCAAATTCACCTTACATGCTCACCGATCTTTTGCATTTGAAAGAGAAGCAAAACATTCCGCTTTGGTTTGATCTTGTGTTAATTCTTTCATTTGCATGGACAGGTTTAATTCTTGGATTCATTTCATTACTCGAAATTCAAAGCTTAATTCGTAAACAAGCAAATCGTTTTGTTGCGTGGATGTTTGCTTCATTTATGATTTTTTCGGGCGGTCTGGGAATTTACATTGGAAGATATGTTCGGTTAAACAGTTGGGATGTAATTGCGAATCCTGTAAGAGTCATCTTCGATATCTTCTCACATTTTAGCGATCACATGTTACGTATTGAGATGATTGGGATGACGATATTGTATTCTGTTTTTCTACTGCTGGGTTATCTAACAGTAAAAGTAATTATCAAAATCCCCGATCGAATGGCATTGTGATGAATAAAGATTCTTAAGAAACATCATTACTTGAAAGCAAACTAATTTAGCATTGCATTGGTTATCATTGCACATCAACAGAATCATGAGCGAAACAGCAACTGAAATTAAGATTAAACCACTGGTGAATTTTATTGACCTTGGTATTATTGATTATCAAACTGCATGGGATCTTCAGGAAAAATTATTCAGTGAAGTGATTCAAAGAAAGATTGATCAGCGCACAAATCCCGATCATGAACTTTTGCAAAAGCATTATCTCATTTTTTGCGAGCATCCTCATGTTTATACTTTAGGTAAGAGCGGTTCAATGAAACATCTGCTGATTAATGAAGTGACGATGAAAGAAAAAGGGATTTCATTTTTCAAAATTAACCGTGGCGGAGATATTACATATCACGGTCCGGGGCAGATTGTTGGTTACCCGATTCTCGATCTTGATTTTTTCTTTACCGACATTGGAAAATATTTGCGCCTGATGGAAGAGTCAGTGATTTTAACTTTGAAAGAATATGGAATTACCGCCGGCAGATCGGCTGGTGAAACCGGCGTGTGGCTCGATTCTCGATCGCCATCTCGTTCACGAAAAATTTGCGCAATTGGTGTACGTTGCAGTCGCTGGGTAACCATGCATGGTTTTGCTTTTAATGTAAATGCCGATTTAAACTATTTCAACTTTATAATTCCATGCGGCATCGGCAACAAGGGAGTTACCTCCATGCAAAGGGAATTGGGAAGAGAATTGGATATGAATGAAGTAAAGGGAAAACTCAGCCATCATTTCGCTGAACTATATAATTGTGATTTGATTACAGCATAAAGAAAACAAACATGATCAAAGATATCATAATGGAAAAAGTGGAAGACGTTGCGATTGCAATTATTCCCGAAGAAAATATTTTGCAGGAACCCGAGTGGGGAGTTTACCTCGTGAACATGAAAGACGATGCGCTTGAAGGGGTTCTCGTAAGTTCGAATGGATATGGAAATCTTTCAGGGAGAAATGTAAAAACTTCTACACTCAGGCATTTCTGGGAAAAAATTCCAGGTAAAGAATTTGTGAAGATTGAACTCATTGAAGAAAAACTTTTTGGCATCAACAATGAATTCTGGGTGAGCTTTTGGAACAAAGGAGTTTTGTACGATAAGAGATTTGTATTTGTAACTGAAAGTGTAGTGGAGAATAATTTTACCAAAGTACCTGTGATTGAAAAGAGGGGAGTAATGATTAAATAAATTGAGAATTATGAATTAGGAATTAGAAATGTTAGAAGCAGTTTTAGAAAATAAGTTATACAGTTGATTCCTGTTTTAATGTTGCCAAATAAAAAAGATGATTGAAGAGATTGATTTGCCCGCTGTTGATGATGAATTGTTTGAACATTTTCGCTTTGTGGTTGACAAAGGACAGCAGCCGCTGCGCATCGATAAATTTTTATTGAACAGAATTGAAAACATCAGCCGCAGCAAAATTCAGAATGCAGCGAATGAAGAAAAAATTTTGGTGAATGGCGAATCTGTGAAATCAAATTATAAAGTGCGCCCGCTCGATGAAATTGTGATCATGCTTTCTTATCCCAAGATCGAGCATGATCTGCTTCCTGAAAATATTCCGCTCAATATTTCTTATGAAGATGAAGACCTGCTCATCATCAACAAGCCTCCTGGTTTAGTGGTGCATCCCGGAGCAGGAAATTTTACAGGCACCATGGTAAATGGTTTACTTTTTCATTTCAAAAATCTTCCTGCAAAACCAAAGAATGCTTTTCGCCCCGGGCTTGTTCACCGCATTGATAAAAACACCAGCGGACTTTTAGTAGTTGCCAAGAATGATTTTGCTCTCAACTATTTACAGCGACAGTTTGCAGAGCACACCATTCAACGAACTTATATTGCATTGGTATGGGGAGATTTTAAGGAAGAGGAAGGAACTGTAACGGGTAACATCGGCAGAAGTTTGAAGAACAGAAAAGTGATGGATGTTTTTCCAGATCGTGAATATGGCAAAGAAGCAATCACGCATTACAAAGTGATCGAGCGATTTTCTTATGTAACATTAATTGAATGTACTTTAGAAACCGGAAGAACGCATCAGATTCGTACGCATATGAAATACATTGGTCATCCTGTTTTTAATGATGAAACTTATGGAGGTAATAAGATTGTAAAGGGAACTGTTTACACGAAGTACAAACAGTTTGTTGAAAATTGCTTCGAGATAATTCCGCGCCATGCATTGCATGCAAAATCATTGGGCTTCATTCATCCTTCATCTAAGAAGGAAGTTTTTTTTGATTCGCCCATGCCCGAAGATTTTGAAAATGTAATTGAGAAGTGGAGAGGGTATGTGAAGAAGTGAAACAGTTATTAAACTTCTTTTTTGTTTTCTGAAAAGATTAAGTTTCTGCCCACAATAATTTCTGTTCTTAGCAACAGGCGAACTTATGAATATCGTAAGCATGCTATCCGGTGTATCATATTTGTAAAA
>JBKJNS010000081.1:0-2929 GCA_046593455.1 Chitinophagales bacterium
ACAGGACCGGCATATCAGGGAAAGCTAAATGAAAATGTTCCACCATACTTCGCACTTGCAGAGGATAATAGGGACCATCGCCACCTGCAAGTGCGAAGTATGATGAAACATTTTCATTTAGCTTTCCCTGATATGCCGCTGCTGTTTTTGCTCGATGCTGCAATTGCAAAAGCACTTTCAATTTTTCAAATTGCTTCTCCCGATAGCTCTGTTTTATTGGCAATTGTATTTATAAATATTGTTATACCCCCATTGGCAGCCATCCCGGTTTTTCTGTTGGTGAAAGAAATGAAACCTGCAGGAAAAAAGATTTTATTTCCTCAATATTTAATTGTTGCATTCGCAGTTCTAAATTTCACTACATTGATTTTATTCCCCAACAGCCAGCTCAATAAAAATGCGGTTGCAATGGTTGGCGTTTTCTTCTTCATTTATTATTTGATTAGAATTCTTAAATATGGGCTGAGAAAAGATTTTGTTTTGGCAGCAATTATTTTGGTTGTTTGTGCACTCACACACTTCGGAAGTTTTTCGATTCTGATGCTCATGACTTTTTTAATTGCTATCATTCATTTCCTTTTCAATAAAAATCGTTTTCATTTTAAAGAACTGAAAATTTTTTTACTGTTTTTCTTAGCTGCTCTTATCATGCTTACATTAATAGCCACTTTAGATTTTGAAAGATTTCTCCGGCTAATTAAAATTCCGCTTAAAGTTTTTGAAGCACCATTGCTATTATTCATTTTGCATGATGAAAATCCATACATGAATCCGTTGGCTATGCTCAACATGGTTCCTGTAAACCTTCTTGCCATTATTGGTTTAATTATTTTGCTAAAGAACCTAAGACAACTGGATTCGGTAAACAAAACCGTTGCATTTACCATGGTAATTCTCACCTTCTTTTTTTCATCACCACTATTAGGAATTGAATGGGCGAGCAGATTATTTATGATGAGTTATGTGCCGCTCACTATTCTTTACATCCTCCTCTTCAATATTGTTAAAATCAAATTGATGAGAGTTATTCCACTCATATTATTTACGCTCATGATTTTTATTTACCTGTTTATGGCAGCAACTTTTCCAACCGGGCAAGCAATTACTGACGAAGCTTTTACTGAATTCAAAACATTTAGAAACAGCGTTGACATTAACAGCGAAACACTTATTGCAGGAAGGCAGGACGTTCGCTTACTCGGCAGTTGGTTTTACAGAACAAAGAGCAGCGCAGATTATTTATTGACTCAAAAAGATTTTGATTCTTACAAAGAAATTTATGTTGTGAAACAAATTAAAGGAAGCAACTTACCATCAGGAAGATTCAGGGAAACAACAATTCCTGCGGGAGCAATAAAAAAATTCAGCGGCGAATATTTCGAAGTTTATCAATTAGCAAATTCTGATGGCTGGAATTTTGCAAATGGAAATTTTATTGTGGCGAGAGGAATTATTACTTCTGTTGAATATAATTCAATCGTAATTCATAACATAAAAACAGATTACACAAGAACAGTTTGTTTTACAAAGAATACCCAAATACATTTTGATAAAAATGAAAATCAACTTGCGAATGGATTGTATGTGGAAGTGAGAGGAAGCCGAAAGCCATTTAGCTTGGCAGTTGATGGTGATGTAATTCAGGTAACAAAAATTCCTGATTGATCAATTGAAATTTGCTTTTTAGAACTCCACCGGAGTAAAAAAAACTCCGGCGGAGTTTTTCAAAAAGTGTGTTTACAAATGCTGCTCAAACTTATTTGCAATTACATCCAAAAACTCTTTGTGGATTTTTGAATTGGTGGCAAGAATTTCTTTTCCAAAAAGAAAATTATTTCCGCCGCTGAAATCTGTAACAGTGCCGCCGGCTTCCATCACGATCAATGCACCTCCTGCAATATCCCATGCATTCAGATTGTATTCGAAGAAGCCATCGAATCTGCCGCAGGCAACATAGGCAAGATCAACCGCTGCACTTCCCAATCTTCTTACTCCATGGCTGTGGTTGAATAAATATTTAAGTGCTGAAAAGAATTGTTCTTCCTGCGGAAATTCTTTGTAAGGAAAACCGGTTGCAGTTAATGCATTCAAAAGTTTATCTGTCTTTGTTACTGCAATTTTTTTTCCATTGCAATAAGCACCACCATTTTTCCATGCATAAAAACATTCATCGAGGTTTACTTCATAAACAATTCCAATCAGCAACTCATCATCTTGCTGCAATGCAATGCTCACTGCAAACGCAGGCACACCATGAATGAAATTGGTGGTGCCATCAAGCGGATCAATAATCCATCTGAATTTTTGATTTCCTTCATCAACAGTTTTCTCTTCGGTGAGAAAACCTGCATCAGATAGAATTTTTTTCAACCCTGCTACAATCATTTTCTCGGCAGTTACATCAACATAAGAAACCAAATCGCGCTGGCCTTTATTGATCACCTCATCAGCAGAAAATTTTATTCTTTCATTGCCAATAAATTTTCCTGCCTCACGGGCTACTTCAATTGCTTGCAAACAAATTTGTTCGAGGTTCATTTTATTTGATTTTGCATTACCCATTTTAATTAATCACTAATCGCTTCCCCTCTATATCAATGGCTGTTACACTTAGAACTTCCAATTTGGTTGTCATTCAGAAGGAAACTTCTTACAATACGAGCAAATGCCCAGATCGTAAGAAGTTTCCTTCTGAATGACTCGGGAATTTGTGAAAACGAAAAGTGTTATTGCCAAAGTACACGATTTTGAAAAAATATTTTGCGCTCGTCACGACAAGAATAGAAAACTTGAGACTTGCTCATTTTACCTGAATCAACTTTCAAATAATATGTGCCGTTCGCTCTTTAAATTTCTTGTAGAAAGAAAAAATCACCAGCACAATTGAAATTAAAATTGAAGCCCGCGAAATGTAATCTCCGAATCGCAC
>JBKJNS010000128.1:0-8066 GCA_046593455.1 Chitinophagales bacterium
GTTGATGCTGAACATAAGTATGTGGAGCAAGGAAGAAAGCCTGTAATTAAGTATGACAGTGGTGATGAAATTTTATTCCCAAGAATTTTTGATAATGACGATCCATCACACGTTAGGTTTTATCAGAGTTGGTTAGGGAAAAAGGAAGGTGAGAAACCGACAATGGGTGATAACCTGAATTTCTTTTTTACCTATCAGGTTGGTTACATGTACTGGAGATATTTTTTGTGGAATTTCTCGGGACGGCAAAATGATATTCAGGGAATCAATCACGATGTTAAAAGCGGAAACTGGATTACTGGTTTTCCATTTATAGATAATATTCTGGTAGGTGATCAATCTAAATTACCCTATCCAATGAATTCAAACAAAGCCCACAATAAATTTTACATGATTCCTTTTATCATTGGTTTGTTAGGCGCTCTGTTTCATTTCAAGAAAAATAAAAATGATGCATTTGTAGTGCTGCTGTTTTTCTTCTTCACCGGGTTAGCAATTGTACTTTACCTCAATCAAACACCCATACAACCACGAGAACGTGATTATGCTTATGCAGGTTCGGTTTATGCATTTACAATCTGGATTGGTATTGGTGTTTTGTGGCTCTTTGATTTGCTTTTGAAGCGAACTTCACCAAGAAATGCAGCAATTGCAGCTATCTTAATTGCAGCAGTGGCTCCAACATTAATGGGAGCGCAGGGATGGGATGATCATGATCGCTCAAACAGGTATACGGCACGCGACATGGGAAGAAATTATTTGGAATCATGTGCACCGAATGCAATCTTATTTACTCAAGGAGATAATGATACCTATCCATTGTGGTATGCTCAGGAAGTTGAAGGAATTAGAACTGATGTTCGTATTGTTAACTTGAGTTTACTTGGTGTAGATTGGTATATAGATGAATTAAGAAGAAAAATAAACGGAAGCGAAGCCGTGATACTCTCAATGGATAGTGATAGCTACCGCGGATCAAACAGAGATTATGTTAGGTATTATGAAAATAAGAGCATTAACCAAAATCAGTATTACGCAATTAATACGGTGCTTGATTTTATTTTTTCCAATGACCCTAAAAAGATGCTTGACTATGGTACCGACAAGTCGAACTATTTGCCTACCAAAAATATTTTTATACCTGTTGATAAAAATGAAATAATCAAAGGCAATGTTGTTCAGCCATCTGATACATCAAAAATTTTAGATCGTATTGAATGGAAATTAAATAAGGGAACATTACTTAAAAATGATATTCTCACTCTTGAAATTTTAAGAAGTAATTTGTGGAAGCGCCCGATTTATTTTGCTATATCGGTTTCTCCTGATTCTTATTTAGGCCTCAATAATTATTTTCAACAGGAAGGACTTACCTATCGCCTGGTACCTTATCTCTGTAAAACAAACGATCGATTACCTGGTGCCCCACAAGCCGATCTTATGTACAACAACATCATGAATAAGTTTGCATGGGGCGGGGTAGATAAGCACGAAGTTTATCTTGATGAAAATGTATTAAGAATGGTTACTAACATGCGATCAAATTTTTCAAGACTTTCTGCAGCTTTAATTGCAGCAGGAAAAAAAGATTCAGCCATAAAAGTATTGGATAAATGTATGGAGGTGATGCCTGAATATAATGTTCCGTTAACGCCTTACGATGTGGGTCTTGCATTTAACTACAGCGAAGCAGGTGCTTATGATAAGTCGAAGAAACTTATGGAGAGAATGTTAACTATCACAACAGATCAATTGAGATATTACACTTCGCAAGATGCAGGCTCGAGAAGATATTTTAATGACGACATTAATGAAGCGTTGTACGTAATCAATAATTGCGCAAACATTGCCGAGAAAAGTGGAGACAAAGAGTTCAGTGATAAGGCAAAAGCAACACTTGAGAAGTATTATAATTTTTATACCCCGCAGAATCAATAGCGGTATTGTGTTGAATAAAAAGTAAATGTTTGGGAATGAAGAAAATATTTTTCTTCATTCCCATTTCTTTCTTTAGTAAAAAAAATGAAGCCCCTCTTTTGAATCAACCAGCTCAACACCGAAAAGAAAAGCCGATACTTATAAGAGGTGTTCACGCAATTGAAGAAGCATTGGCTTCGGGAAAAAGCATCGAGAAAATTTTTATTCAGAACGGAATTCAAAAGTCAAGCGTCTCGCAAATTCTAAAGGTTGCACATGAGAGAATTATTCCTGTGCAATTCGTTCCTATTGAAAAACTCGATCGGCTTGGTACAGCACATCAGGGTATCGCCGCAATTGCATCTCCTATTTCATTTTACAAAACTGAAGATGTGATTGCTTCCATCTATGAAAAAGGAGAATTGCCATTGCTCATTATTTGCGATCGTATTACCGATGTAAGAAATTTTGGCGCCATTGCACGAACAGCTTTTGCTGCAGGCGTACATGCCATCATTATTCCGCAATCAGAAACAGCTGCACTTAATTCAGAAGCAATAAAATCTTCAGCCGGTGCTTTAAATAAATTACATGTTTGCCGCGAAAAAAATTTGATTCACACTGTAAAGAGGTTGAAATTAAGCGGCATACAAATTCTCGCGGCTGATGCCGGTGCAGCAGAATACATTCATGCTGCCGACTTAACCATTCCAACAGCAATCATAATGGGTTCTGAAGGGGAAGGAATTAACACCGAATTACTTCGCATTGCTGACCTGATTGTTAAACTTCCAATGGCAAATACTTTCGACTCTTACAACGTGTCGGTTGCTGCCGGTATGATGTTGTATGAAGCCATGCGGCAGCGGATGAAATGAGAAAGCCTGCGATTAATAAACTCAAAAGATCTGGCGCACGGAGGCACCGAGAGGCACGGAGAAAAACTGAAGAAAAAAAATAATATCCTCAAAAAGATTTTTGTAAACATACCTCCGTGGCTCCCTGCGAAATTTAATTTTTGCCTCCTGAATTTAGCGAACGAAAGAGAAAATATTTTTTGAATCCCTTTCCATCCAATACAAAATAAGTTTATAAGAAATCATTCTTACATTTCGAATTCATTTCAATTTTTCTCACCCCAAAATTATTTCACATGCGCAGCCACAGCAAAAAAAATAACATGTCAATTACCGGAATTCCCGGTACCACCGGAATACTATTGGCATTTAATATTGTAAAGAAGTACAGGAAAAATTTTCTCGGATTTTCCATCTACCGCGAAACAACTTTCAAAGGGCAGAAGAAAAAGACATGGCTGAAGAATTTAATTCAGTTCCCCGATCCTAAAATAAAATTGTATGAACCAATTGATTCTAAGTACGCACCCATTCAAAAATTCCGATGGTCTGATTATTCTGTTTACCCTGATACAGAATATTCATACACGATCTATGGATATTATTCAGGCAAGCAAGAATTGATTGAAGGGCCAACAATTACCGTGAGGACAGTGGCACTCGATAAAGGAAAGCATCAAGTAATTTTTAATCGTGCTGTTGCTGCATCACAGGCATTTGAAAGGGCGTTTCCCAACGTGAATCCCGATGTGTATGATCCAAAATCTTTTGATGACGACAAAGCAAGAAAGTGGCTGAGCCGCGGATTGCTGGAGAAAATTCAAAGTTATATAACGCAGGCAACTGAGGGCGATCGCCTTGATGTTTGCATTTATGAATTTGAATTGCAATCAATTGTTGACGCACTCAATAAAGCAAAGAGGCAGGGCGCAGAAATCCGCATTGTGTACCACGCAAAAATTGGTGATAAGCAAACGCTACTCAACGTTGCATCTGTTCAGCAACTCAATCTTCCTGCAGAAAATATTACTGCGCGGCTTACTAATAGTATCACACATAACAAGTTTGTTGTGTTGAGTAAAAAAGACGCTGCCTTAAATTTTCAACCACAACAAGTACTCACCGGCTCAACCAACTTTACGCAGAACGGAACATATCGGCAAGGCAATGTTGTACATGTAATTAATGACTCAAAAGTTGCAGCAGTTTATTCATTTCTCTTTGAAGAGTTGCTGAATCAAAAAATATTCGACCGACCAAAGACAGTGAAGTTCAACAATCAACTTACACCTGTAAACGGAACTGATGATGTCGTTATTTATTTTAGTCCGCGTACTGCATTATCAGAAACCGGGGAATTGGTGCGCATGCTAAAAGCCAGCACTGATGGTTACATTTTTTGCACCGCATTCGATTTGTACGATGATATTGACCGTATAATTTTTGCAAGAGAGAAAGGAAAAATAAAATTCGGATTGCAGAATACAAAGTCATCAATAAAAGGAACGTCGAAAGATGAGAATCCATTTGTATCACCGGCATTTTTAAAAGACGGGCTGGAAAAATTTTTGAAAGAATCTTCGCACAATCAAAAAGGCAATCTTTTTATTCACCTCAAATGTTTTGTGATTGATTTCTTTTCAAAAAGTCCGATTGTGGTAACCGGTTCAAATAATTATTCAGAGGCATCATCAAAATCTAATGATGAAAATATGCTGGTGATAAAAGGCGATACCGATCTGGCAGATATTTATCTCAATGAAATGTTTCGCTTCTACGATCACTATCGGTTTCGTTACATGGCAGCAAAAAATAAAGCTGCTGAAAAAAAATCATCGGGAAAATCAAAAGGTTTTTGTTTGGATATCACTAATAAATGGACTAACAGATATTTTGATCCTTCGAGTGATTACTTTACCGAGAGAGAGAAGTTTGCAAAAACCTGGTATCCGAGAAAGAAAAAATAAATTGCTTGCACGTTGTTCACCCTTATTCATAAAACGAAGAAAGCGAAACCAATCTGTTCGATCAATTTCGCTTTCGCAACTTAAGAAACCGTAGCTTCCTAAACTACCCTGATCTTCGAACCCGTGTTTCCATCTCGCGATTTCACTTCTCCTTTTTCTTTCGATTGGGAGGCCACTCATTGCTAAGTGACCGGATGTTTTAATCAATGGGTCAAACATACAAATTCAAATAGTGACTTGTCAAGTTTTTAGCTTAGTTTTTTTGCACAATTTTAGCACATCGGTTATGCACAAATGTTTACAACAAGAAAGTCTAATTTATTATTTACCAGATGAAAAATTTCCGGCATCAACATCTTTCATAAACTTAATTACGCCTTTCATCCATGTCTGCTGATCATCCCACATATCCATGTGCGATCCTTTTTCACAGAGGAGAAATCTTCCTTTTTGAAATTGTGCCGACATCCATTTCATATATTCAGGATCCATGGTATCGTAAGTTCCGCCAATAACTAATGTTGGAACTGAAATATTTTTAAGATCAGCCGAGCGATCCCAATTTTCTAAATTACCTGCAATACCAAATTCACTTGGGCCTTGCATCATTACGTAAACCTGCTGATTTGATTTTGCGAAAGATCGGTTCACTGGTTCGGGCCATTGATCAATTGGTAAGCGAAGCAAATGCTGAGCATAAAAATTTGGCATTAGCAACTCCATGTATTTTGGATTTTGAAAATCACCCTTCGCTTCGATCATTCTAATAGTATCCAAAACTTTTGCATCCATTGTTTTTGAAAGCACATCATCTGCATATTTTCCATAAGCAGGACAGCTTGCCATCATGTTTGAAATAATAAGTCCTTTGATTTTGCTCTGATAAGTTAATGCATATTCCATTGCCAATATTCCTCCCCAGGAATGGCCGAGCAAATAGAAGTTCGTGCTGTCAAGTTTCAAAGCAATACGAACTTGTTCGAGTTCATCAACAAAGCGTGCGAGATTCCATAAACTTGTATCTGCAGGATTATCGGAATTACCCGAACCAAGCTGATCGTAGTAAATAAATTCAATGGCTTGTTGGGGAAAGAAATTTTCTACGCATTCAAAATATTCATGCGTTGCTCCAGGACCACCATGTAAAAGCAAGATTTTTATTTTAGGATTATTTCCAACAGTTTTTGTCCATACGTTGAAAATTCCTTTTGCTGTTTTTATAGGAATTATTTTTACGCCACCATTTTGCAACCCCGAATCGGCAGGTGCTAAATAATTTTGCAAGGTGATTTCTACGGGAGAATTTGAGTTTTCATTTTTGTTTTCGCAGGAAGCGAACAACATGATGGTGATTGCAATTGCAAGAAAAAATTTCATGTTAAATTATTTAGAATTAAAAGAATGAATTATTAGAACGGAAATATTTTTTCATTTCAAATATTCGCAAGCATATCATTCGACATTGCATCCAAATCAAATTCAGGTTTCCATCCCCAATCATTTCTTGCAACAGTATCATCAATACTCTCAGGCCAGCTCGATGCAATTTTCTGGCGAAAGTCGGGTGCATAATCAATTTCAAAATCAGAGATTATTTTTTGAATTGAAGAGCTTTGTTCTTTAGGCGTAAAAGACATAGCTGCAATGTTGTAAGAAGAACGCACTTTAATTTTCTCTGCATCTGCTTCCATAATTCCAATGGTGCCTCTGATGGCATCGGGCATGTACATCATCGGCAATCTTGTTTCTTCACTGAGGAAACAGGTGTAATGTTTATTTTTTTTTGCTTCAAAATAAATATCAATTGCATAATCAGTAGTGCCGCCACCGCCGGGAGTTTTATAACTGATGAGGCCGGGATAGCGCACACTTCTTACATCCAATTTTTTTTTCTGAAAATAATAATCGCACCAACGCTCGCCTGCTTGTTTGCTTATTCCGTAAATGGTGTTCGGTTCCATCACAGTCCATTGAGGTGTGTTTTGTCTTGGGGTTGTTGGGCCGAATACTGCGATTGTTGATGGCCAGAATAATTTCTTCACTCCCAAATCAACACAAGCATCCAATACTTGACGCAAGCCTTTCATGTTTACTCGCCACGCAAGCTCGGGATTTTTTTCTCCGGTTGCAGAAAGTATTGCTGCGAGATGATAAATTTGAGTGATGTTGTTTTTTTTGATGAAATCAATTAAGCCCTGCTTATTCAATACATCAAGCCGTTCAAATTGTCCGCTGTTTTTTACTTCATCATTAGGGTCTTTTAAATCGGCAGCAATAACATTTGAATAATTATTTCGCAGCGCCATGGTAAGTTCAGAGCCAATTTGCCCGCAGGCACCAATAACAAGAATGTTATCTTCTATCATAAAAAAATTTAGGTGAGCAAATGTAATTGGAAAATGAAAAAAAGCTTCAGGAAAATCGATCAGGATTTTTAAAGTTTGAAACACACGTTAATTTCATTTCACTTCTATACTTTTATCCGCAATAATAAAAATCCCAATGAAAGAAAAGGATAAGAAGCAACCTCAAAAAAATATAACCGGAAACATGGTGAATGAAAAAACAATGATGCAGATTCTGATGCCTCATCTTGTAGCAGCTGCAGTTTTCGCTGCAATCACCTTCCTGTTTTTTTCACCGATGCTGGTAGATAACAAAGCAGTTAATCAAAGTGATATTGTTCAGGTAAGAGGCGCAGCAAAAGAAATTCTTGATTATCGCACTCAAACCGGTAAGGAAGCATTGTGGACCAACTCAATGTTTGGCGGAATGCCTGCGTTTCAAATCACTGTTGATTACAAAGGGAATTTGATCAGGTATCTCGATAAAATCGGAACACTTGGTTTTCCGCATCCATCGCAATTATTATTTCTTGCATTTGTTTGCTTCTATATTTTATTACTGGTGATAGGTGTTAATCCTTGGCTGAGTATTGGCGGAGCAATTGCTTATGCACTCAGCAGTTATGATTTGATTATACTCGAAGTGGGCCATAATTCTAAGATGCATTCCATAGCATTAATTCCTTTGGTGGTAGCAGGGGTTTTGCTGATGAGCAAGAAGAAATATTTGTGGGGTGGAATTTTATCTGCGATCGGATTATCGCTGTTAGTTTATGCAAATCATTTGCAGATAACTTTTTATTTGTTGCTGATGATGATGGTGTTTGCCATTGTAGAAATCATTTATGCCATCAGGGAAAAGGAACTTATGAAAATAGTGATGATGGGTGGAATCGTAATTGCAGCGGGATTGTTTGCTGTAACTTCAAATCTTTCATTGCTGTGGTCAACCTATGATTATGTGCCGTCAACTATTCGTG
>JBKJNS010000282.1:0-17179 GCA_046593455.1 Chitinophagales bacterium
TGGTGAAGCTTAGTGTTGAAGTACTTGATTATGGAAAAAGCATTGAGAATGTTGCCGTCACCGATTTATTACCGGCCGGTTTTGAAATTGAAAATCCGCGCATCAGCAGTGTCCCTGATTTGGATTGGGTTAAAGATGCATCTGGCTACGATTACATGGACATTCGTGATGACCGCATTTCTTACTTCTGCACTGCAACTGAAAAGACAAAAAATTTCTACTACGTGGTTCGTGCTGTTTCAAAAGGAATGTATCACATGGGACCCGTGAGTGCTGATGCAATGTATGATGGCGAGTACCATAGTTATTGGGGGGCGGGGAAGGTGATAATAAAATGAGTGGGATTGACTTTCTCCTTACACGAAGATAAGATAGTGACTACGCACAGACAAAGATTAAGCAGTAATTATTCATTTGCTTCTTTCAATGCTTGTGATTCAATTTCATTCGACAAACGAAAGTCGGTAATTTTTATTTTTTTTAAGAATGGTTTAATGCTTGGAATTATGCCTGTAAGTTTTGCTTTCACTATTACGCCAATGGTTCCTGTAACATTCAGACCAAGTTTCTCTGCAATTTTTCTTGCTTTAATCGTCAATAATAATTGTGCTTGCATGTATTTCAAGTGCTAATGCTATTGCACTTGATTCTCCTTTATCAAGTTGCATCTCCAAAAGCTGTTGTAAATGATTATCTGTGACTGATTTTATTTCAACCCACTCGGGAAGCGTTTCACCAAATTCATTCGCCACTTCAGCAGTTGTAATAATTTGTCCATAAACTTTTTGTAGTAAATCAAGCTCCCCAATATTTGAGAGAATAATAAAACAACTTGTATCTGAAATAATAATTTTAAGCATTGCTTACATCTCTTGCTAAATCTGATGCAGGATAATTAAAGATGGAGACGTCATAGTTACTTAACAGTTCAGCAAATGTGCGTTTTGATAAGCCAGCCATTTCAGCAGCTTGCCCAAGAGAGAGCTTACCTTTTTCATAAAGTTTAGAGGCAACAAGCATTGCCACTTCACGATTATCGAGATCAAGAGAATCTGGTAAACTTAAGATTAGGGTTTTCATTTAACAAAGCTAATCAATTTGCGGCTCACAAATATTTTTTCGCAAACCGATACAAATTGAAATCGCCTTCTTTCATTGCAGATTGAATTGCCGAGAGCAATTCTTTTTTATTCACCAGTTTCATTTTTCCCTTCACCAAAATTCTCCAAACTTTTTCGGCAAGCAAAAATGGTTTGCGATCATTTGCTGCGTTTGATTGATGATGTTTTTCTATTTGAGAAATTAATTCTTTAGCACCTTCACCATTTGTTGCAACAGTTTTTATTACCGGAATCTGCCAGTCGCTTTTCTTTTTTTCATTGGAGAGTAAGCGGAGATTTGTTGCAAACCTGTCAGCATCTATGTGATCACTTTTGTTTACCACAAAAATATCTGCAATCTCCATCAGCCCGGCTTTCATGGTTTGTATTTCATCGCCGCCTTCGGGCACCATCACTACAATAGTTGTGTCAGCCAATCCTGCGATCTCCACTTCTGATTGTCCTACGCCTACTGTTTCAACAAACAAAAAATCAAATGGCGCTGCACGCATTACATCAGTTACTTCAATAATTTTTTCGCTTAAGCCACCGAGAGATCCGCGTGTTGCAAGTGATCTGATAAATAAACTGGGGTGATTAAAATTTTCAGCAAACCGAATACGGTCACCCAGCAATGACCCGAAGTTGAATGGTGAAGTTGGATCAACAGCCACCACTCCTATTTTTTTATTTTGGTTGAGTAAAATTTTTACGATTGCATTCAGCAAAGAACTTTTTCCTGCGCCGGGCGGGCCGGTGATTCCAATGAGCGGAATGTTGCTGATAGAAATTGTCTCAAGAATTTCGTTGCTTCCTTCCAAATCATTTTCGACAATGCTAATGGCTCTTGCCAATGCTTTGAAATCGCCTTGCTGAAGTGAATTTATAAGATTGGGAATTTCATTCATGCCATTCAATGATTACTCCTGAACGTTATGAATCTTAGCGCGTATTTGATCAACTACCGATGAAGAAACAGTGTGGCGTTTTACTTTGTCGCATAAATATTCTTTAAAAGATTTTTCAATTTCAAATTTATCGAGGCACCAGGAACAGCAATTGAGTTCATCTAAAAATAATTTTTCTTGTTCGGTAGTTAATTCACCGTCAAGCGCAAGCATTACTTTTTCCAAAGTGGCTTTGCAATCATGCTTGTGACCAGCATGATTTTTTTTACCAAAGCCAAAAGCTCTAACGATATTCTTTATACCCCATTTGTTTGGCATAGCCACGCAATTTTTCTTTTAAAAGGTTTCTTGCACGATGCAATCGTGATCTTACTGTTCCTACCGGTATGTCAATGATTTTTGCAATTTCTTCATAGCTAAATCCTTCTACATCACACAACAAAATCACCGTTCTAAAATCTATATCTAAATCATTTAATGCACGCGTTACTTCATCACCAATCAATCCTTTAAAAATATCTTCACGCAAATCCAACTCACCCACTGTTGATGCATCGTCACCATCATGATAGGTTACAAAATCTTCGTAGTCAACTTTATTGGGTGTGCGTACTTTTCTCCTGTACTCATTAATGAAACTATTCTTAAGAATTTTGAACAACCATGCTTTGGCATTGGTTCCAATTTGATAAGATTCTATAAAGCGAAATGCCTTTAAAAAAGTATCCTGAACAAGATCATTAGAATCTTCTTCGTTGTTTGTAAGGTGAAAAGAAAAATTATAAAGTGCATCAACATGAGGCATAAACTCTTTTTCAAAGAGTTCTTTATTTCTTAGACTTCTCAAATCTGCAGTTTCTTGCACGGGTTAAAATTAGCTGAATAAATCTTTTCATAAAATTCAATTACGATTACCTTTGAGGTTATCACTTGTTTTTTGCTGCAGCATATTGAAAAACATTCAGGTGAATTATAATTTAATAAATGTACTTAAGAAAACCAGATCTGTCACCCGTTCCCTTTTTTGCTGTTGCTGCAATTATTGGCGGCCTCTTTACATCAAGAGCAATGGGTAGCATGGGAATGATTGTGTTGGCAGTGTATGCCGTTTTCTTTTCTGATTTTAAAAAGAACGTTTACTTTTTTCTGCATAACAAAATACTTATTGCACTTACGCTGGTTTTTTTCATCTATGTTGTTAGTGCAATTAATTCAACTACCGATTCTGCTTTTTTGAATGATCGCATTAGAATGAAACTTCCATTTCTATTTCTTCCGTTTGCATTTTCGGTTTTTGCCAACAATATTTCAGCATTGCAATACCGGCTGCTTATTTTTTTATTTATGATACTCAGCCTTGTTACTGCAATTTTTATAACCTTCGATTTTTATAGTGATTACATTGTTATTGTTAATAGTTACAACCATGGGCACACCGTTGAAACTCCTTTCAGCCATGTGCGCTATTCTTTGATGATTGCTTTTAGTATCATTTGCGGAGCCTATTTATTTTTTAAACGGTTTTTCCTTTTTTATCATTGGGAACGCTGGTTGATCTTAGCGGCTACATTATTCCTTGTTTTTTTTCAACACCTGCTTGCCATTCGAAGTGGCATTCTCGCGCTTTACTTGTGCGCAGGATGGTTTCTGCTCTATCAAGGATTTAGAAAGAAAAATCTTAAAGCGAGTCTGCTAATAGGTTTTATACTGTTGATTGCGCCGTTAGCAGCGTATCTTTTATTGCCTTCAGTTCAAATGAAAGTCAATTACATGAGAGCAGATTTAAAAGAACTTCTGGTGAAAGGAAATGCCAGCTATTCTGATGGCGGAAGAATCCTTTCAATTCAAAAAGGGCTTGAGATTCTTAAGGAGCATCCTTTTACCGGTTCGGGGATCGGGGATTTGCAAACAGAGATGAAAGTGAAACTTGAAAATTCAACTGAAAACCCTAACGATGTTTTGCTGCCACACAATCAATTTGTTTTTATAGCTGCAGGAACAGGAATTTTTGGTTTACTGGTATTTGTTGTCGCAGTGTTTCTACCGCTGTTCAGTAAAAAACATCTTCGCAATCCTTTATTCGTTTGCTTCAACATTATTTTAATTTCTTCATTCCTAACCGAACCAACAATTGAAGAACAGATAGGAACCTCATTTTACCTTATGTTTTTATTGTTGATTTATATGTTCGTTTTGTTTAATGATGATGATGGATCATTATAATAATTACAAGAATAGTTTCGAGCGATTAGTTTTTAACTTTTTCATACACATCAACATCCAATGTTGCCAAATCAGTTTTTTGATATTGTGGCAAATTTACAGGCGCTTCACTTTTAAGTTGTAAATAATATTGGTGATCGGTTGCTTTGTAGTCAAAACTAATTCCTGCGTCACGCATGAAATAATTATACAACGACCATTGTGTTTTATCGAATGAAGTCCCTACAATAATGTTAGCACCTAATTTCTCTTTAAGCAGATAAACATCATGCAATTGATCATTATCACGGTTAATATTTCCTGCTTCAAATACACTTAGAAAAATTCCGGCTGCTAATAGCAGCCATGCAACAACCTGCATTGCTAAATATTTTTTAACGTTGTTGTACAATTTCTCCATCGCAAGTTTGATGGAAGGCGCTGCAATAATTGCCAATGCAAATGCAAAGAAAGGCATTGAAGTAACAAGGTAAAAGCCACGCTGTTCAAACGTAATCATTAAAGGGAGCGAAGCTGTTAATGCAATAAGTAAAAAAAAGAGAGCATTATTGTTTTCTTTCCGCCATAAATTTTTCAAGAATTTTTTTTTCTGAAACGCGAATCCCAGAATCGCAATAAGAACCAATGGTAAACTTAACTCAATTATAAGTCTGTATAATAGCCAGAGTCTGTTATTGGTTGTTGCGTTTATTGTTTTAGGAAAACCCTGAAAGCGCGAAGCAAAGTACTCCTGATAACTTTCTGATGCTGCAGGAATTTGCAATAATAAAAAATAAATAAAAACAACACCGGCAAGTAATACTACGGAATAGAGCATCACTCTCTTAATTGAAACTCTTCCTGTACACAGCCAATAACAAAAGGGAGCTGCGAATGGAAACAAGCCCTGAAATCCCTTTGTAAAACTTGCGGCAAATAAAAATAAAACAGCAAGCATTAAACTGATTGCTACTTTTTTATTTTCAAATGCCTTGATGATGAAAACCACACTAAGCCAATCAAAAATTACCATGGTATTTTCTATCATATTATTTCTAAGCCCCCACGGAACAGTTGGAATTAAAAGCCAGAGCAATTGCGGCAACCAGGATATTTTCTTTATTGCTTCATCGGTATTTATTTGTTTCCATGCATAAGCAATCAGGAGCAACATAATGATTCCGGCGAGTGCTGAATAAATTCTTTCGGGGTAAATGGAATCTCCCATGTGATAAAAGAAAAAACTCTGCAACCAAATCATTAAAGGTGGTTGCTCATGAAAATGTTCAAACAATGTTTTACTGAATTGCAGATGCCACCAAGTGCCAATACCATTTGATAAATTTTTTGCAACGCTTGCATAAAATACGCCGTCGCCAAACATGCCGTTGTGTGCAAGCGGCCTTACTACAAGCAGTGTGAATAAGCCGGCAACAATTATGTTACAAAGGGAATTTAATTTATTCAACTGGCTTTAATACAGGTTTATGCAAGATTAACCAAAATGAATTTAACTGCAACGCTTCCAGCAGTGAGTTCTCATTACTTTTGAACCATGAATTTGTTATCAGCAACCATCATCACTTTTAATGAAGAAAAAAATATCGGTAGGTGTATTGATTCAATTAAAGGTGTTGCCGATGAAATTATTGTGGTGGATTCTTTCTCTGCTGATGCAACTGAAAAAATCTGCAACAGTAAAAATGTTCGTTTCATTCAACACAAATTTGAGGGGCATATTCAGCAGAAAAATTTTGCAATGGAACAGGCAACACATCCCATGGTTTTATCACTGGATGCTGATGAATGCTTAAGTAATGAATTGAAAGAAAGTTTATTGCGAATAAAACAACAACCGGAATTTGATGGCTACTTCATGAACCGTAAAAATAATTTCTGCGGCAAATGGATTCACCACTGCGGCTGGTACCCCGATCGCAAACTGAGATTATGGAAAAAAGAAAAAGGAAATTGGGGCGGAATGAATCCGCACGATAAGGTAGTGATGCATGAAGGAACAACTACCGGATTTCTAAATGGCGAGTTGCTTCATTACACTGCAACTTCGATTGAGCAATTCAAATTGCAACAGGAAAAGTTTGCTTCGATTGCAGCAAAAGAAATTTTTGAGAAGGTAAAAAAATCGAACCTCTTTATAAATGTATTGCGTGCTTTACTGATGTTTGTGAGAAGATATTTTTTTCAACTCGGAGTTTTAGATGGCTATTATGGATGGGTGATTTGCAGTGAGGCTGCGATGTATACTTTCAGAAAATATAATAAAGCAGAAAAACTCAGACACACTCAATAACTTCGAAAAGTTGATTTATTCAACTATCAGCTTCGCAGCATATATTTTCTTTCCATCAAAAACAGTAATCAGAAAAATTCCTTTGTTCATGATTGGAAAAAGAACTCTATATTCATTTTCTCCCTGCTGAAAAGTTAATTTTTTATTCAGTAACAGTTTTCCTTCCACAGAAAAAACTTTTACAACAGCATCGGCGTTTTCTTGCAAATTAAAATTCAAATCAAAATAATCATGCGCGGGGTTTGGATGAATACTTAATGACTGATTGTTTATTGATGGAAGAATTTCACTATCGCCAACATAGTAAACGGTATCTAAAAATTTTGCAATAAAAACATCGAACACTCCTGCATTCTGCAATTGATATGCATCGGGGGTTGCAATGCTGTCACTGCTGGCAGTTGAACTGCAGAGGTAAAAATTATCATCATCATCCACACGAATTACAAAACCATAACCTCCAACCTGTTCTTCATTGCTGCCGCCGAAATAAGAACTGAAAACAAGGTTGCCTGTGGAATCAAACTTAGCATACCATGCATCGGTAGTTCCACCCAAAGCAGATTGATAAGGATCGTTGTAAGCAATGCCTTTGTTGCTAAAAGTTGCGCCTGCAATAAAAATTTCATTCCCGGAATTAACAGCAATGCTTCGTGAAGTTTCGCTGAGTGTGTCACCAAAATAAGTTCCCCATATCCTTTTTCCGGCAGTATCATACTTTGTTATAAATGCATCGAGAGAATAATATCCCGTACTGTCAATGCCAAAAAAATGCTCTTGCATCCAGGTGCCGGGCGTTGCAATGCCGGTATCGCTTTGCGTAAATCCTGTAAGCAAAATATTTCCTGAGTGATCAATTACAAGATCTCTTCCACGATCTTCATATTGCCCGCCAACATAGGTTCCCCAAATAGGAAATCCGGCAGGAGAAAATTTTGCAAGAAAAGCGTCAAAGTCTCCCATCAAAAATTCATGATCGGCACCGGGTGTGGCAATTTCGGTTTTGCTCAATGCCGTTCCGCTTAAATAAATATTATTAATCGCATCAACTGCAACGTGGTGGCCGCGATCATCTTTATTGCTTCCATAATAAGTTGACCACACAACATCACCTTTAACAGAATCAAATACTGCAAGAAAAATATCTCCGTTGCCACCGAATACATTATCAAAAGAACCTGCAGTTGCAATGCTGTCATCGCTTAATGTATATCCTGTTGTAACAATGCGGCCATTGTGATCGATGGCGATTGATAGAATTTGATCTTTGTTTGTGCCACCAAAATAGCGGCTCCAATCAAGGGTGCCATCAGATTTAAATTTCGCGAGCAATCCGTCAGATTCACTTCCTTCTATATTTATTTGCTGGGCTCCGGCAGTGGCCAATCCGTCGCTGTAAGTTTCTCCGGCCAGATAAATGTTATCTGTTTTATCAATTGCCAGCTCCCATCCATAATCAACACGCTCTCCTCCAAAATAAGTTGACCATTGCAATTGAAACGCAGAATTAAATTTTAAAATAAATGCATCGTATCCGCCGCCGCCATAAACATTATCATAACTTCCTGCAGTTGCAACGTTTGAAGTAGATCCTGTTCTTCCTGTAACAAACATATTTCCGCTTGCATCAATTTCAAGGTCTTCTGCAAAATCAGAAGTATCACCACCGAAATAAGTACTGTATGAAATTACCGGATCAATGATGAAATCTTTTTCGCGGTCAAAATTTATTTGTTGAAATGAAATGCTGTTTCCTTTTTTAACAAATGCTCCTTTAAATTTTTTGTCTTTGCTTAAATATTGCGGTACGCTTTCTTCAATTATTCCCATTGCAGATTTATGCTGCATGGTTTCATTCACAATTGCAAAATCATTATTGCCTTCATAGTTCAATTGTATCTGATTGGCATCGGCTCCTGCATAAACAATGAATGAATATTCGGCAATAGCAGTTGTTTTATACCTGCTGTTGTTTTTCACTTCCCAAACAAGATCAATATTCGGATAAATGTTTTGGTAAATTATTTTAGTATAATGGTGAATTTGAGTTATGCCATCAGCAGGATTTTTTCCTGTATAATAATTTACTACATCTGCAGATTCTCCCTCTGCAATTATCACAGGATGAAGATTTGCATTCAGCAGTTTAACATCAGTTCTTGAAGAGTGAAATCTTAAATCATTGTTGAGATCAAATTCCTTATCTGAAATATTGCTACCGGAATTATTTATTGGGGGAACAGAAAAATTCTCGGTCTTTGTTAATTCATAACTCCAGCCATTTTCTTTCAATATCAGTTTGAATGATTGGGATTGGAAAATAAATTTTACATCATTTCGTGAATTTCCGTTTTGATCTGTCACTTGTCCTTTGTTCTCAATAAAAAATTTTGGCTGAATAAAAGATGATTCTATTATTTTTTGTGCTTCAGCATTAAAGGTTCGTGAAATGAAAACCGAAAATAAAACGGAGAGAAGGACTTTCATGTACTTATATTTTGAGCAACATTATTATGGGTATAGTATAAACTGAAACAAAGATAATTTAATAATCTGCTGCGGCAATTTTGTAACGGCAGGTTATTCTTACAGATGAACTTGCCGGAAGAGAAAAATTTACCTATGTTTGAATCACCATTGTACATCATCCCAAACTCACATCATTAAAATAAAACTGCTTGCCTCAATCGCAATTCTATTCTTGCTTTATCGGTCGGTGTCCTCACCGACCGAAATAAAACAACAAAATTAAAAGTGGTCGGTGAGGATACCGACCACTAAATAAAAAAATATGGCGAGTAGAATATATGTTCAAAAAAATAAATAGACTTATATGGTATCCAATGAAATGGTATCCATTGACAAACAGCGAAAGGGATTTTGTAACTGATAAATATTCCAAAGATGAATGTTACTTACGAATGAACGACTTTCCTGATGAGCCGCTTTGGACTTTATTTTATAAAGGAGATAGTATTGATTTTGATGATACGCCTTCTATTTGGCAAATAGCTTATAGAAGTAATAAGTAAACTACAGGAGCCTTGCTATTCGAAGTGTTTTTTGCTTTATCGGTCGGTGTCCTCACCGACCGAAATAAAACAACAAAATTAAAAGTGGTCGGTGAGGACACCGACCACTAAATGAAAGCGTCATTTAGTGATTATTACCACTCATTAAAAATTTCTGATGCCATTCGTAGCGCACATTTTTCCCTTCTTTATCTATCCACTCATTAATATACTTGTAATTAACATCGCAATCTGCATTTTTAATAACCCCTCCTTCTACAGCTTTTTCTTTAGCCCTTTTCGATAAATATTCAAAAGAGTATGGCTGGCTATTATTATCTTTTCTGGCAAAGAAAATGCTTGGCATATGGTGGATGTAGAAATACCATTTATCATTTCTTTTTTCGCCAATAAAATACTCCACATAATCAAGTATATCATTTCTATCCTCCCCTGTGGGTATATCAATTACTTGTTCATTATCTAACTTTAATATCCAGCCAAATATTTTCGTCCTATCTTTATTAAATATAAACTCATCTACTTGCCATACAGAATT
Source organism: Chitinophagales bacterium (assembly GCA_046593455.1). Lineage (GTDB taxonomy): Bacteria > Bacteroidota > Bacteroidia > Chitinophagales > UBA10324 > JAJAYG01. The sequence continues at coordinate 10,092 of JBKJNS010000282.1, forward strand.
TTGAGGCAAAAAACTTGTTGTGTTTTGCAAGCCTTTATCCGTCCAAACTTCAATACTATCAGCAATTGCCCTCTTCAAAGTTTGATAGTATTTGTCCTGATTATTTTGAGCGATTACCTTCTCAAGACAATCTAACCTATCATCCGCACTATTACTGCAGCTACTAATTAAAGCCACAACTATCGCTATTTGAATAAACATATTTCTCACTTTTTAGGTTGGTCTTGCTTTATCGGTCGGTGTCCTCACCGACCGAAATAAAACAACAAAATTAAAAGTGGTCGGTGAGGACACCGACCACTAAATGAACCCCGATTGGGTCTTGGGCGCGAAGAAATTTTATTTGAGGCAAAAGAAAATAATTGAAAGAATAAAATAAAAGTGAGTGAAAAGAAAATTGTTTTCATAAAACAAAAATATATTGTTAAACAAAGATGCAATTCATTCGCTTGGCACGTTTACTAAATCCGAAATCAAAAATCCTTCTCCGTCGCCGTGTCTTCCGCCCACCGTGTCCCGCGCCTTCGCACAAAGCTAACTGGCGGAGACACGGCGGAGGTATAACAGGGTTTTGCTTAGGTTCATAATCTATTACAACGCCCTCAGCAATACCAGATCGCTCGGCATTCCAATTTCTACATCATCAACCACACCTATTGCCATGTATTCATAAGCGGTGCCGCTGGTAGTTGAGTGATCGGGATATGGGCTATTGGTATCATAAGTAATTTTGCTTCCCCAATCGGTAGTGCCTTGCACACGGCGATAGATGTTTAGTCCATCAACACCCTTCTTGGTAAATTTAATTTGATTGTATCCTTGAAATGCCTGTCCGCTGGTGTCGGGTTTATAAGTGGCGGGGTCGGGGGTAGCATCAGCGGTACCTATTATTTCGAGGTCTTGCCCTATCGCAGTGGTGAAGGCGGCATTGGCTTTAATGCGGTTGGCTTCAGTTCTTAGCGCTGCTACTTCGGTGGTTTTGGTGGTTTCTTTATCTGTCACCGATTCTGCATAGTCGGCCTTGCGCTGTTCGGCAGTGTTAATTTTGAGGTTGATGCTATCGCACCGTCCCTGCATTTGTGTAACTTGTGCAGGTGTGTAACCTAACGTAACACCATGAACTCCAATTTTTGCTTTAAAGTTATCTGCCCAAGTGCGCAGATCACCATCGCGGGTGGGAATAAAATCAGCCATGTTTTTTTTATTTTTAGTTTAGAGGCACAAAATAGTATTATTTTATGAAATGAATACTTTTTTTCATTCCCCAAAAAATTATTTTAAAACATAAGTTGCTGGTTTTTAAACTATTGTGCAAATAATAGTTTTGTGGGAATGAAAAAACCCCTTGCCGGAAAGCTGCGGACATGTGTAACAATGATTGCCACTTATGTTGTGCCACCTTACCCTTGTGTTTTATGCCGGTAAACTTATGTAGCAATCATTCTTACACGTGTTGGAAGGAAGCAAACATGCGTTAAGTGCTGTAAAACACATGTGGGAGCAAAACTGACACGTGCCCGGAGCGGGCAAACAAGCCACAGATTGTTTCAAACATTGCGGCATTCTTATAAGCTGTGGGATAAAAAAACTAAGACCGATACTATCGCTTAAAAGCGATGGCATCGGTTGCTTATAGTATTTGTATTGAATGTTATAGCGTCCGCTTCACTGATGTTTCTTCAAACCCTTCGATATTATCTCCGGCAACTATATCACTGAAGTTTTTGATTGAGATACCGCATTCCATTCCGTTTGTAACTTCTTTAACGTCATCTTTAAATCTCTTGAGTGCACTAAGTTCGCCCGTATAAATAACTATACCATCACGAATTAACCGCACCTTGTTGCCGCGGGTAATTTTCCCTTCAGTAACAATACAACCTGCCACTTTACCAACTTTGGTGATGTTAAATACTTCACGAACATCCACAGTACCCGTAATTTTTTCTTCGATCTTGGGTTCAAGCATTCCTTCCATTGCGCTCTTTAATTCCTCAATGGCAGTGTAGATGATGGAGTATAATCTGATTTCAATATTTTCTTTCTCTGCCAATTTTCTTGCCTGCAATGAAGGGCGAACCTGAAAACCCACAATGATTGCATCTGATGCCGAAGCAAGCAGCACATCTGATTCAGTGATTTGCCCCACCGCTTTGTGAACTACATTGATTTGAATTTCCTGACTTGATAATTTGAGCATTGAATCGGTGAGTGCTTCAACTGATCCGTCAAAGTCACCCTTAACAATCACATTCAATTCTTTAAAGTTACCGAGGGCAAGTCTTCTTCCAATCTCATCAAGTGTAATGTGCTTCTTGGTTCTTATTCCCTGCTCACGAATAATTTGCTGGCGCTTGTAAGCAAGTTGTTTTGCTTCATGCTCATCTCCAAACTCTTTAAACTTCTCTCCTGCTTGCGGTGCGCCATCTAATCCTAAAACCTGAACAGGAGTTGCCGGACCCGCCTCTTTAACTCTTACCCCACGCTCATTGTACATTGCTTTAATTCTTGCATAATTACTTCCTGCAACAATGATGTCACCGATGTTAAGAGTGCCATGCTGTACTAATACAGTTGCAACGTAACCTCTTCCTTTATCAAGAGTTGCTTCAAGAACAGTTCCAACAGAATATTTATCGGGGTTTGCTTTAAGATCAAGCAAATCCGCTTCGAGTACAATTTTTTCAAGCAAAGTATCTACCCCTTGTCCGAGTTTTGCAGAAATTTCTTGAGTTTGAAATTTTCCTCCCCACTCTTCAACCAATATATTCAATTCGGCAAGTTGCTGACGAACACGATCGGCAGAAGCGCCGGGTTTATCCATTTTGTTGAATGCAAAAATCATTGGAACATTCGCAGCTTGTGCATGGCTGATTGCTTCTTTTGTTTGAGGCATCACAGCATCATCTGCAGCAATCACAATTACAGCGATGTCGGTAATTTTTGCACCTCTTGCACGCATGGCAGTAAATGCTTCGTGACCGGGAGTATCAAGAAAGGTAATCTTCTTTGAATTATCAAGGACGACTTCATAAGCTCCGATGTGTTGCGTAATTCCACCTTTTTCACCTGCAACCACATTTGTTTGCCTTATGAAATCGAGCAATGATGTTTTACCATGATCAACGTGACCCATAATGGTAACAATCGGTGGCCGGGGTTTAAGATTTGCAGGATCATCATCTTCATCTTCCACCTCCATTTCTTCCTGCTCTTCCATTGAAATAAACTGAACATCGTGCCCGAATTCCTGAGCAACCAATTCAATAATTTCTGCATCAAGTCGCTGATTGATCGAAACAATTAAACCGGCGTCCATACATTTCTTAATAATTTCCGTTACAGGAACTTCAAGCAAACTTGCTAACTCTGCAGCTGAAATAAATTCAGTAACAGCAATTGATTTTTTTCCTTCATCCACATCAGCAGCATCAGAAGCCATTTCTTCGCGTTTGAGACGGCGGTATTTTGATTTTGTGCCACGGCCTTTAACGTTACCACTAAGGCGCGCCATTGTTTCCTTGATTTTATCCTGAATTTGTTTTTCAGAAACCTCACCCGAAACTTCTTCATTTCTTCTCCGGTTACTGCGTGGTAACTCTGGTCTTGGAATTGTTGGGCGCAGTGCCGTTCTTGGTCTGTCATCTTTTACTGCAGGCGTACCCGGAGTAGCAGGCCTTTCTGTTTTATCAGATGTATAAATCCGCTTGCGTTTGCGCCTTGGATCTTTAGAATCAATATCTTTTTTATCCTTAATAATATCTGAATAGTCCGCAGGTTTATCCTTGATGGTGGTGAGATCAAGTTTGCCCATCACTTTGGTGCCTTCCAGTTTGCCATATTGGGTTTTCTTGATTTCAGCCGCCGGAATTTCCGTGACAACTAATTTCTCTGTTTCCTTTTCAGTTGTTACAGTTTTTTTTGAAGGAGTAACTGTTTCAGTAATTTCAGCTGGAGCTTCTATTACCTCTTCTTCTTTATCAGATTTTTTCTTTGAGGTTGTTTTTTTCTTTGCCGCTTTTTCTTTGGTATCCGGCTTTTCAAGATTAACCGTTCCAACAACTTTTGTGCCTTCAAGTTGTTTTGCTTTGGCCTTTATCTTTTCGGGCTTCTTCTCTTCCTTTTCTTCAACAGAGGCAACTACTTCTTTCTCTTTAACTGGTGCAGGCTTTTCCTTAATAACCGGCTTGGTTTCGGGCGCTGCGATTTGTCCTTTAATTAAAAGTTCTTGTTCGGGTTCAGTCTTCTTTTTGGGTTGAAGAATAATTTCTTTCTCCTTCGCATGTTCTTCATTCGACTTAAATAATTTAGAGCCTAACGAAATTTTATCAGCCTGTTTTTTATCAATGAGGTCAGCCTGGTATTCTCGTAGTAATACATCATGCATTTCCTTAGAGATCTTGCTTGTAGGCTTGTTCTCAACCTTAAAACCTTTTGCCTGCAAGGTTTCAATAAGGTGAGTGTAGCTAACATTCAACTCCTTGGCAACTGCCATTATACGTACTTCCATTGTGCTAACTTCTGCCATTCGCGGGCGCTTGCTGTTTGTTATTCTTTGTTACTTGTTATTCCTTAAGATATTTTCTGTCTTAAATTATTTTTAATTATGCCTTTGCATCAAACTCTGCTTTAAGAATTTTCAAAAGATCGTTTACTGTTTCTTCTTCCAGATCGCTGCGGCGAACCAGCTCATCGCGATCCAATTCCAATACACTCTTTGCTGTATCGCAGCCAATTGATTTTAACTGATCAATAATCCATCCTTCAATCTCGTCTGAAAATTCTTCGAGGTCAACGTCATATTCTTCATCTGCTTCAACATCACGGAAAACATCGATGGTGTAACCGGTAATTTTGCTTGCCAGTTTAATATTGATACCACCCTTGCCAATTGCTAGTGAAACCTGATCGGGCTTTAAATAAACATAAGCGCGCTTGTTAACCTCATCAATTTCCATCGAAGTAATTTTTGATGGCGTTAAAGCACGGGTAAGGAAGAGTTGATTGTTATTGGTGTAGTTAAGAATATCGATGTTCTCGTTTTTTAATTCACGAACAATGCCGTGAATTCTTGAACCCTTCATTCCAACACAAGCTCCAACAGGATCAATTCTATCATCATAAGATTCTACTGCAACCTTGGCTCTTTCACCAGGCTCACGGGCGATGCGCTTGATGGTGATTAAGCCATCAAAAATTTCGGGAACTTCCTGCTCCATTAATTTAGCAAGGAATGAATTATCACTGCGTGAAAGAATGATTGAAGGGTTGTTGTTTTTCATATCAACAGTTTTCACAACTGCTCTTACGGTATCACCTTTCTTAAAAAAGTCGGAAGGTATTTGTTCATTTTTTGGAAGCGTAAGTTCATTGCCTTCATCATCAAGCAACAATGTTTCTTTTTTCCAAACCTGATAAACTTCGCCGGTAATTATATCACCAACTCTATCCTGATATTTTTTGAAGAGCTCTTCTTTTTCCAGTTCCGAAACTCGCGAAGCAAGAGTCTGCTTAGCAGTAAGAATAGAGCGGCGGCCAAATTCTTTCAGGATATTGAATTCCTCAATCGCCTCTTCACCAACCGAATAATCGGGTTCAATCAACTGTGCTTCGGAAAGCGGAATCTGCTGATTAGGATCTTCAACAGCTCCGTCATCAACGATGGTGCGGCGGCGCCATATTTCAAGATCGCCTTTTTCGGTGTTTACAATAATGTCGAAGTTTTCATCGGTCAAATACTTCTTGCGAAGCAATGTTCGAAAAACATCTTCGAGCACTTTCATCATCGTTGGACGATCGATGCTTTTTAAATCTTTGAATTCACTAAATGATTCTACTAATGCCTGGCTGTTCATGAGCGTAAAGTTTTAGGGTTGAACACAAGGGTGGTGGATTTTATGTTAGAAAATAAAAATTCTGATTGTATTAATTCTTTATCCTTTTTTGATTTAGCGATTTCTTCCTCCAGTAAAATTCCTTCTTCATTTACAATCTTCAAAACGCCGCTTCTCTTAATTCCGTTTTTAAGTAAAACATCAACCCTGCTTCCGATTCTTTTTTGATACTGTTTTAAAATTTTAAATGGCTCATTCATTCCTGGCGATGAAACCTCCAATGAATATCGTTCTGAAAAAGGAAACTCAGCATCTAATTGTTTTTCAAGACTGCGACTGATTTTTACGCAATCATCAATTGTAATTCTCGGTTCTTTATCAGCAAACACCTCCACTTTGGTTGGTAAAATTTTTAAATCAACCAGATAAGCATCTAAGCCCTTAAGTGTTTCATCCAGTATTTCGCGAATCCGCTTTTCCAAATGTTCCATTCTTAAAAATAAATGAGGGGACTTTCTGTCCCCTCTAATCTATTGCGTTGCAAAGATAGGGAGGGAATATGAAATTAAGAAATTAAGGCTTTTAATAAGGGAACTTAATTGAGTTAATAAGAAAATATTTTCTTAATGAGTTTGATTGATGCTTATTGTTTTCAATCTTTAGGATATAAGACTTTGAACACGCGCGAATAATTATTTAGTTCTTAATTAAGACTGTGATTTCAAAACTATAATCTGCTATTAATTTTGAACAATGTTTCCCTGCGCATCTGTTTTGATGGCGAACATAGTGAACTGGTAACTCCTTGTATTTTCATAACAGCCCAATAAATAACCACCATCCAAAGTTTGCACGGCAGATACTCCCGTACATGGATATTCAGAGTCGAATTGCCTCGACCATTCAAAATTAAGTTCAGAGTTGAGTTTGAGTAAATAAATTTTTGTGTATGAAACTAAGTTTACATCATCCAACTGATTCACTTTGCCGCACAGAACATATCCGCCGTCATTTGTCTTTTGTAAATCTCTTAACCTTCCGAAATTTTCGTAGCCGGTAAAAGGAAGTATATCAAAGTGCTTATTAACTATGTCAATTTTGCGAACATAAATAATTCCCGAAAAATTACTTCCCCCGAATGATCCGCTTATAATATTTAAGCCATTTTCATCTTCAGTTATATTCACTGATGAAAGTTCGGGTTGATCGTAAAAAATGGTATCCCATTTATTCGTAAGCGACTCATTGAGGTTC
>JBKJNS010000405.1:0-2751 GCA_046593455.1 Chitinophagales bacterium
ATATCTAAAACTATTTCTGATTTAAAAGGAACCAGTCCTTCATTTGTTAAAGTCAATCTTTTTGTTGTATAAATATGAAATTCTCCTGGAGCTAAAGCCATTTCCTCTGTTGAATCAATCACAACAATTGAATCGGCCGACAAGTATTCATACCAGACTCCAGTGGAAGGAAATTGGGGTTTATAATTTACTTCCGTAGTGGCAAAGTTTCCAAAAGCTAGTATATCCATGGAAGCATGTGAAATACTGATTCTCTTTTGAGCTGCAGATGCAGACCATTGAAATGTACCTTCTTTAAATGCTTCACTTTTCCTTAAATCAATCAGCTTCACATAAGTTTTAAATAGATTCTCCCTTTTTTGATCTTCTAAATATTCCCATTTTAATGGCTTAGCGGATACTCTACAATCCTCATTAATAGTACCATCATTGCAGGCATTAATTGATACATCATATCCATATTCCCCAAATTGCCATATCATTTTTGGACCTGGTACCGGAATAAAAAATAGGGCCGAAAGTTTTACTCTGTTCAAAGCGGTGTCGAGCGGCTTCACATTGTAGTTTGCATTTGAAGCACCGTAATTGAGAATGTTATACATGATGCGCTCTTCATCATGACTTTCCATATAGCCCACCACATGCGGCGCAACCCATCCGCGTGAATTGTAATTGATCCAGCCAACATCGGCGCCCGAAGCATATCCCATTGCACTTTGCTTGTAACCGTAGGCAATATTTCCCCATAGGTAAAAGCCGTATGCGCTTAAAATTTTTTCCTCACTGTTATCGGCAAAGTGTTCGAGAATTAAAGTTGAAGAAGAATCAATTGTCCAGATTGCATCTGCCATTCTTTCTAAATTATTAATTCGCGATTGATCATAAGCGCCCCATAGTCCCACATCAGTTCCCGAATATTTTTGTGTGAATCCTTTTGAGAGATCAAACCGAAAACCATCAATCTTATATTCCGTTACCCAATACTTTAAAACATCATCAACAAATTTGTGAGTGTAATCACTTTCATGATTAAAATCGTAACCTACTCCGTACGGATGTTTTCCCTGATAGCCGGGAGTAGAAAGATCACAATCAGAGTTGAACCACGGATTATCAATTGAAGGGCCGCCCGTAACACCATCCCAATACAACTGGCACATGGGAGATTGCCCGAAGGAATGATTCAATACCATATCCTGAATTACAGCAATTCCGTTTTGATGGCATACATCAATAAAATCTTTGAGTGCATCTTTTGTTCCGTAATATTTATCGGGAGCAAAATAAAAATCGGGATTGTAACCCCAGCTTTCATTTCCTTCAAACTCATTAAAAGGCATTAACTCAATAGCAGTTATTCCCAATGACTTTAGGTAGTTAATGGTATCAATTAACGTTTGATAATTGTGTGTTGCAATAAAATCACGTATCAGCAATTCATACACCACCATGTTATTTGCAGAAGGTTTTTGAAAATTATTTACCTGCCACGTATAAGCTGTTTGCGCTGTTTGAAAAATCGAAACAATTCCGGTTGCTTTTCCAGTAGGGTATCCAATAAGATTGGGATAAGTTGTTGCAGAAATGTAGGAGTCATTGTTTGGATCAAGAATTTTATCTGCATAAGGATCGGCGATGTAAATATTTCCATCAACCAAATATTGATAGGTATATTCTTTCATCGCTGTTAAGTTTGAAAGTGTAACCCACCATCTATTGCCATCAGAAGTCTTATTCATGAATCCATTTTCTTCAACTTGCCAGTTGCTGAAATCACCAATAGCATAAACCGAATTTTTATCGGGCGCAACAAGCACAAGTGTAACAGTTGAATCATTTACATAATTGATTCCGTCAACAGTTCCAGGCGGCAAGTCGGCAATTGTTACAATCGGATTCACTACATAGTAAAATGAATCTGCAACCTGAGTGATTCCATCATCTGCAATTGCTTTGATCCAGGTATTGCCATAGGTATCAGCATTGAAAGTGTAATTAACAGAATCGGTATTTGTAAACTGTGTTACATAATTATCGTTTTGATACAGCGTGATGGTTGCATTTTTTGAAGTCACAAAAATGGTATTCACATTATCATTTAGGGTTACAAAATCGGGTGATGCTGATGGTGAAAGAAATTTTGTTTGTAATGAAATGCCATCCCAAACTTTGTAAAAAATATCGGAGCCATCGGCATTTCTTCCTACCACACTTCCATCTTTATTTCTAAAAACAAATGACAACCGATCTACAGTTGTGTTTGCGGGAAAGCCATAAAAAGTTGCGATGTTGTAACTGAGTGTCCATTGGTCGGGTGAGATTTCAGTCATCTTAACTTCCGGGTCATCGGTTCCCCAAACTCCTTGTACATATTGCCAGGTAGTTGACCCGGGTGATGTAGTTACACCTGTATGCGCATAAACAGTTCCGGTATAATTAGCCAATGCCGCATTCCCTTGCGATGCATCATAATATAAAGTGATGTTATCATTTTGGGTAGGGAAGAGCGGATAAGTATGCACCACTTGTGCAACAGAAAAAAAAGTGGTTGCAATAATTATTGTTAGAGTAGAGAAGATTTTTTTCATTTCTTAAATTTATTTTTCAAAAGTAAATTAAATTAAAATACCGAAATCTCTGATCATTCAGAAAGTGAATATAAAAACTCTCCCCTGATTATTCGCGAAGCTAATAATCAGGAAAGAGTTTCAAGCTGAGCAAAATGATATTCAATAAAAATAAAATGAAAAA
>JBKJNS010000178.1:0-2634 GCA_046593455.1 Chitinophagales bacterium
ACAAAACAACAAGGTGATCAATCGCCTTTACAACCTTGATACTAACACTTATGCCGATGGTGCACTTAATGTAAAAACAAAAGAGATGCTGGGCTTGGTAGCATCAATGGTTTTGCGCTGTGATGATTGTATTAAATATCACTTGGGCAAATGCAAAGAAGCAGGTGTAACAACAGAAGAAGTGTTTGAAATTTTTGCAGTTGCAAATATTGTCGGCGGCACCATTGTGATCCCGCACTTTAGAAGAGCAGTGGAATATTGGGAGGCGCTCTCATAATCATCACATCATCACATTTGCTAATTTTCACATCATCAAATTATCACATTAAATCATCATGGACGACAAACGCCTTTTCCTTCTCGATGCCTTCGCACTTATTTACCGAGCTTACTTCGCACTTGCAAAAACTCCTTTCTATAATTCTAAGGGCATGAATACTTCTGCAGTGTTTGGTTTCACTAATACGCTGGTAGATTTAATTCAGAAGGAAAAACCTACGCACATCGCCGTGTGCTTCGATACACATGCGCCAACTGCACGTGATGAAATGTATGCTGAGTACAAAGCACAGCGACAGGAACAACCTGAAGATATTACAGTCGCTATTCCTTACATCAAAAAAATTATTGCCGGATTTAGGATACCTATAGTAGAGTATGATGGTTACGAAGCAGATGATGTGATTGGTACGTTGGCAAAGAAAGCCGAGAAGCACGGCTACAAAGTTTACATGGTAACACCCGATAAAGATTACGGTCAGCTCGTAACTGAAAATATTTTTATGTACAAGCCCGCTTATCTCGGAAAAAGTTTTGAAATTCTGGGCCCTGCAGAAATAAAAGCGAAATGGGAAATTGATAACACACTAAAAGTGATCGACATACTTGGATTAATGGGTGATGCATCTGATAATATTCCGGGTGTTACAGGAGTAGGAGAGAAGACAGCAAAAAAATTAGTACAAGAATTTGGCTCGATAGAAACCCTATTAGCTAATACCGATAAGTTGAAAGGAAAACTGCAAGAGAATGTGATTGCCGACAGAGAGATGGCAATGCTCTCGAAAAAATTAGCAACCATTATGCTCGATGTTCCTGTTGATTTGGATGAAGAGAAATTAATTATGGAAGCGCCCGACAAAGAAAAACTTACCGAACTTTTTAATGAGTTGGAATTTCGCTCTCTCGGAAAAAGAATTATTGGTGATCAGTATTCTGTGCTTGCCACAGAGGGAAAGCAGCGTGATTTATTCGGGCAGGAAGTAGAATCGAAAACTTCTTCAGTTCCAACAACAACAACAGAAAAAGATCCACTCGAAAAAAATGCAACCAATACGCCGCATAAATATTTTGTGGTTGATAATGAAGAAAAAATTCTTGATCTCGTTGCAAAACTTAATGCACAAAAAGAATTTTGTTTTGATACTGAAACAACAAACGTTGATGCTAATCTCGCTGAGTTAGTTGGTCTTGCATTTTCATTTAATGAACATGAAGGTTTTTATGTTCCTGTTCCTGCCGATAGAAATGAAGTGATGAAAATTCTTTCTCACTTTAAACCTGTTTTGGAAAATGAAAATATTTTAAAGATCGGGCAGAACATCAAGTACGACATGCTGGTTTTAAAATGGTATGATGTGGATGTGAAAGGAAAAATGTTTGACACCATGCTCGCACATTTTCTCATTGAGCCCGACACGCGACACAACATGGATATTCTCGCCGAAAATTATTTGCGCTACGAAACCATTCACATTGATGCACTCATTGGTAAGAAGGGAAAGAATCAGGGAAATATGCGCGATGTAGAGGTGGAGAAAGTAGCCGAGTACTCAGGCGAAGATGCTGATATCACGTTGCAATTGAAAAATGTTTTTACACCATTGCTGAAAGAAAAAGAAATGGAAAATCTTTTTAGTGAGGTGGAAGTTCCATTGGTAACGGTTCTCGCAGCTATGGAATTTGAAGGAGTAAAAATTGATTCTGATTTTTTGGGAGAATATTCCAAACAGATGCAAAAGGAAATTGAGCAATCGGAAAAAGAAGTGTATGAACTGGCAGGAGTAAAATTTAATCTCGCATCACCAAAACAATTGGGCGAAGTTTTATTTGATAAATTGAAGATTCCCTATATAGGAAAGAAAACAAAAACCGGACAGTACTCTACTGATGAAGACACGCTTACCAAACTCGCAGCGGAACATGAGATCGCAAACAAACTCATGAACTATCGTGAGTTGGCAAAATTAAAATCAACTTATGTTGATGCATTGCCAACCATGATCAATCCTAAAACAGGCAGAGTACACACCAGTTTTAATCAGGCGATTGCTTCAACAGGCAGGTTGAGTTCAGTGGAACCAAACCTTCAAAACATTCCTATAAGAACTGAGCGTGGGAGAGAAATTCGCAGAGCTTTTATTGCACGTGATGATGAACATACTTTGCTCTCTTGTGATTATTCGCAGATTGAATTACGCATTATTGCATCATTGAGTGAAGACGAAAACATGATCGAAGCGTTCAAACAAGGACTCGATATTCATGCTGCCACCGCATCTAAAGTTTACAACGTTGAATTAAAATTGGTAACACCCGATATGAGGCGAAATGCAAAAGCGGTAAACTTCGGAA
>JBKJNS010000236.1:0-16400 GCA_046593455.1 Chitinophagales bacterium
TGACATGAGCAAACACAAAGGTGAGCATCCGCGTATGGGAGCAACTGATGTTTGTCCGCTAATACCGGTTTCGGGAATTACAATGGAAGAAACTGTTGCGTATTCAAAGAAACTTGCCGAAAGAGTTGGAAAGGAATTACAAATTCCGGTTTACCTCTATGAAGCCGCAGCATCAAATGAGGAAAGAAAAAATCTTGCAACCATTCGTGCAGGTGAGTATGAAAGTTTTTTTAAAAAGATAAAAGAGAAAAACTGGAAACCCGATTTCGGTCCTGCAGAATTTCCTGCTTCATCCGGTGCAACTGTAATTGGTGCAAGAGATTTTTTAGTAGCCTACAATGTGAATTTAAATACTACTTCGGTTCGCAGAGCAAACGCAGTTGCATTTGACGTTCGCGAAGCCGGAAGAAAAATTAAAAATGAAAAAGGTGAAGAAATAATTCAACACGGCAGTTGCAAATCGGTAAAGGGAATTGGCTGGTTCATTGACGAATATGGAATTGCACAGGTAAGTATGAACCTCACTAACACTTCGGTTACTCCGCTGCACATTGCATTTGATGAATGTGTAAAGAGTGCTGCCTTAAGAGGTATGCGGGTAACAGGTTCAGAGTTGGTTGGTTTGCTGCCGCTTCAATCAATGCTCGATGCAGGAAAATATTTTTTAGAAAAACAAAAGCGCAGCGCCGGTGTAAGTGAAGAAGAATTAATTCGCATTGCAATAAAATCAATGGGGCTTAATGAACTTTCAGTCTTCGATCCCAACAAAAAAATTATTGAGTATGTGTTGCGTAATCAAACTAAAAACAGATTGGTTAATATGAATCTCATTCACTTTGCAAATGAAACAGCAAGTGAATCGCCTGCACCCGGCGGCGGATCAATTTCTGCTTACGTAGGTGCATTGGGCGCATCATTAGGAACGATGGTGGCCAATCTTTCATCACACAAAAAAGGTTGGGATGATCAATGGAAAACTTTTTCGGAGTGGGCTATCAAAGGCCAGCAGTTAAAAGATACACTGCTTAATTTAGTTGATGAGGATACCAATGCCTTCAATCAAATCATGCAAAGTTTTTCATTGCCAAAAACAACAGATGAAGAAAAAGCCGCAAGAAGCAAAACCATTCAAGAAGCAACTATTAATGCGATTGAAGTTCCGCTTAAGGTGATGCGCGCATCGTACAATTCATTCGATTTAATTGAAGCAATGGTGAAAACAGGCAACCCGAATTCGGTGAGCGATGCGGGTGTAGGTGCACTGTGCGCGAGAAGCGCAGTTCTTGGAGCACATTTGAATGTAGTGATCAATGCGGCAGGATTAAAAGATGAAGCTGCAAAAAAGAAATTTACGAATGAGGCAAATGATATTAGAGACAAAACTTTGTTAAAGGAAAGTGAAATTCTTGAATTGGTTAAAGCCACAATCTAGTAACTCTGAATTTTTGAATTACATTTGCCGCCTCAAAAAAAAATTTCATGAAAAACTTAGTTCAAACATTATTTATTGCAATCACACTTACTGCATTCATTGCTTCTTGCACTCAAACCAACAGCAATCCTGCATTGGTTGGTAAATGGAAAATGAATTCAATTGAAATCAAACAATATGCTGAACGCATTCAGCAATTGGAAGGACTTATTAAATCTTTAAATGATTCATTAGCAATCACCACAGATACTGCAAAGCTTGCCAAATCAAAACAAGAACTTGGCTACTACCAACAGAATTTGGAAGGAATGAAAGCTAATATGGATTCAAGTTTGAAAAACACTTTCTGGACATTTGACGGTAACGGAAAATTATCTGGTCAGGAAGCGGATCGTAAAAATTACGCCGGCTATTGGAATTACAATGAAAAAACAAAAATGTTAACGCGCTATCTTCCTGCCGATTCTGTTAAAGTTGCAGTTAAGGGTGATACCATGGTTTTGAATTTGGATTCAATCAACCACATTACTTTTGTTAAGTCGAAATAGATAAGTGCTCATTATAAAAAGGAAGCCGTCTCAAAACCGAGGCGGCTTCCTTTTTTTAACATCACTAAAATCATTATTCAAACTTTAAATCAAGGCCTAACCCTCTTAACTCATGCACAAGTACATTGAATGATTCGGGTATGCCTGGCTTTGGCAGATTATCACCTTTAACAATTGCTTCGTATGTTTTTGCACGACCAACAATATCATCAGATTTAACAGTCAATAATTCTTGCAGAATGTGTGATGCACCATAAGCTTCGAGTGCCCATACTTCCATTTCACCAAATCTTTGACCGCCAAACTGGGCTTTACCACCGAGAGGCTGTTGTGTAATGAGTGAGTATGGCCCAATAGAACGAGCATGCATTTTATCATCAACCATGTGGTGAAGTTTTAATACATAGATAACTCCTACTGTTGCAGGTTGATGGAATCGCTCACCGGTTTCGCCATCGTAGAGATAAGTAATACCCAAATGCGGAAGGTCAGCTTTCTTAATGTATGATTGAATTTCATCAATTGTTGCTCCGTCAAAAATTGGGGTTGAAAACTTAATTCCCAATTTCTGGCCAGCCCATCCAAGAACGGTTTCATAGATCTGTCCAAGATTCATACGCGATGGTACACCGAGCGGATTCAACACAACATCTACAGGAGTTCCATCTTCAAGGAAAGGCATGTCTTCATCACGAACAATACGAGCTACTATTCCTTTATTACCATGTCGTCCGGCAAGTTTATCACCTACTTTGAGTTTTCTCTTTTTAGCCAAATAAACTTTGGCAAGTTTTAAAACTCCTGATGGTAATTCGTCACCAATTGAGATATTAAACTTCTCTCTTTTGTAACGCCCAACTTCTTCGTTATGCTTAATTGTATAATTATGAAGAAGTGTTTTTACCTTTTCATTTACATCTTCATCTTTTGTCCAACCGCTGGTTTCTGCTTCATGATAATTTAATTCATTCAGCATTTTTGCGGTGAACTTAACACCTTTAGCAATTACGATTTCTCTGTAAACATTATAGATTCCATTACTGGTTTTTTCTTTCAGTAACTTCATCATTTTCTCTATTAAAACATCTTTAACTGCTTCAAGGTTTTTTGTATGCTCTTTATCTAATTTTTCAAGTGCAATCTTTTCCTTAACTTTTGAATTCTTGTCTTTGCGTGCTCGTGAAAAAAGTTTCTTATCAATTACCACACCTTCAGTTGATGGAGGTGCTTTCAACGATGCATCTTTCACATCACCTGCTTTATCACCAAAAATGGCTCTCAATAATTTTTCTTCCGGCGTTGGATCTGTTTCTCCCTTTGGTGTAATCTTTCCGATTAAGATATCGCCTTCTCTAACCTGAGCACCAATTCTAATAATTCCATAATCATCCAAATTCCGAGTTGCTTCTTCACTTACGTTTGGTATGTCAGGAGTTAATTCTTCTTCACCAAGTTTAGTATCGCGAACTTCCAATTCGTATTCTTCAATGTGAATGGAAGTAAAAACATCTTCTCTAACTATTCTTTCACTCAACACAATAGCATCTTCAAAGTTGTAACCCTTCCATGGCATAAAAGCCACTTTAAGATTTTGTCCAAGAGCAAGTTCACCATTTTCAGTTGCATAACCTTCACACAAAACCTGACCAGGTTTTACCTTATCACCTTTCTTTACAATTGGTTTTAGGTTAATGCATGAACTCTGATTGGTTCTCTTGAATTTTGTAAGTTTATAAATGCGGCGAGGACCTTCGAAGCTGAGCAACTCATCATCATCACTCATTTCATAGTTGATTACCATTTCATCAGCATCAACATATTCAACTACTCCATAACCTTCGGCATTCATCAACATTCTGGAATCAACTGCTGCCTTATGTTCCAAGCCTGTACCCACAATCGGTGACTGTGGTTTTAACAATGGAACTGCCTGGCGCTGCATGTTTGAACCCATAAGAGCACGGTTTGCATCATCATGTTCAAGGAAAGGAATAAGTGAGGCACTCACACCTACAATTTGGTTTGGTGCAACATCCATGTATTCAACCTTATCAGGTTCTACTATAGGGAAATCGCCATGCCAGCGGCTCTTGATTTTATCAATTTGAAATTCTCCTTTATCATTCATTGGCACATTTGCCTGAGCGATAATTGAGTTATCTTCTTCGTCAGCAGTTAAGAATACCGGTTTCTTTTTTATATCAACTTTGCCATCAGCAACTTTGAGATATGGCGTTTCAATGAATCCCATTTCATTAATCATCGCATGCACACAAAGTGTTGAGATCAAACCGATGTTTGGTCCTTCAGGTGTTTCAATAGTACAGAGTCTTCCATAGTGTGAGTAGTGAACGTCACGAACCTCAAAACCAGCTCTCTCGCGACTTAACCCTCCAGGACCTAAAGCAGAAATTCTTCTTTTGTGAGTTATTTCTGCGAGAGGATTTGTTTGATCAAGGAATTGTGAAAGTTGTGAAGTACCAAAGAATGAATTGATCACTGAGGAAAGTGTTCTTGCATTGATCAAATCTATGGGAGTAAATACTTCGTTGTCACGAACATTCATGCGCTCACGTATTGTGCGGGCCATACGAGCTAATCCAACACCAAATTGCGCATACAATTGTTCACCAACAGTTCTTACACGGCGATTACTTAAATGATCTATATCATCAATCTCAGCTTTTTCATTTGTTAGTTGAACAAGGTATTTAACAATTGCAATGATATCATCTTTGGTAAGCACCTTCTTTTCAATATCGACTCCCGTAAGAAGTTTTTGATTGATCTTGTATCTTCCTACTTCACCGAGATCATATCTTTTATCAGAGAAAAATAATTTATCAATGATTCCGCGTGCAGTTTCATCATCAGGTGCATCGGTACCGCGTAATTGACGATAGATATATTGAACGGCCTCGATTTCATTATTCGAAGTATCTTTTTGAAGTGTGTTGTAAATGATACTGTAATCCATTCCCTGCGTTTCCTTCTGGAGAACAACAGTTTCTGCACCGGTCTCAATTATCTCTTCAATATTCTTTTCATCAAGAATAATATCGCGATCAAGTATTACTTCGTTACGCGTAATTGTAACAACTTCACCGGTATCTTCATCCACAAAATCTTCAGTCCAACTTCTTAAAACACGCGCTGCAAGCTTGCGACCAATATGTTTTTTAAGACTTTCTTTCTTAGCTGAAATCTCTTCAGATAATTCAAAGAGGTTTAAAATATCTTTATCAGTATCCCATCCAATAGCTCTTAATAGAGTTGTAACAGGAAATTTCTTTTTGCGATCGATGTATGCATACATAACATTGTTAATGTCAGTTGCAAATTCCATCCATGCTCCTTTGAAAGGAATAACACGTGCAGAATAAATTTTAGTACCATTCGGGTGCAGAGACTGACCGAAAAATACACCTGGAGAACGATGTAGTTGAGACACAACAACGCGCTCAGCACCATTGATAAGGAATGTTCCTTTAGGAGTCATGTAAGGAATGTTTCCAAGAAATACATCCTGCACAATAGTTTGAAAATCGATATGTTCAGGATCGTTACATGAAAGACGTAACTTAGCTTTAAGAGGAACACTATAAGTTAATCCGCGCTCAATACATTCTTCAATTGTATAACGCGGTGGATCAACAAAGTAATCAAGAAATTCTAAAGTAAAAATGCTTCGCGCATCATTGATTGGAAAATTTTCCTGAAACACCCGGAATAGGCCTTCAGAAACGCGCTTATCGGGGGTGGTTTCTAATTGGAAAAAATCTTGAAATGATTGTAATTGAATTCCGAGCAAATCAGGATATTCCAATCTGATTTTATTCTTGCTGAAATTTACTCTCTCGTTTTGTTTTGACATTGCAGAGTTTAAATGATAGACTCACTAAAAAAAGGAAATCGGGTGCACCTTTTAAGCTGCACCTGAACAAAATTTAAGAGTAGAAATATTACTTAACTTCTACTTCAGCTCCAGATTCAGCTAATTTTGATCTAATAGCTTCCGCTTCTTCTTTTGATACACCTTCTTTAACTGGTTTTGGTGCACCGTCTACTAAGTCTTTAGCCTCTTTCAAGCCAAGACCGGTAAGATCTTTCACTACTTTAACAACCTGTAGTTTTTGAGCACCGGCTGCTTTAAGAATAACATCAAAAGATGTTTTCTCTTCTACTGCAGCAGCGCCTGCTCCTGCACCACCACCTGCCATCATTACTGGGGCAGCAGCAGCTGGTTCGATTCCATAATCATCTTTTAGAATCTTTGCGAGGTCATTCACCTCTTTTACTGATAAACTAACGAGTTGCTCTGCAAATACTTTAAGGTCAGCCATTTTTAATTTAGGATTTAAGATTTATGATTTAATTTTAATTGAATACTATTTTTGGTTACTTAATAAATTATTCACTTCCTTTTCTGTCTTCCAATGCCTTTACAATTCCGCTTAATTTTTGCCCGCCGGATAACAATGCACTAATAACGTTCTTAGCAGGGGATTGTAATAAGCCAATGATTTCACCCACGAGCTCTTCCTTCGACTTCAAACTCGCTAATTCATCTACTGAGTTATCTCCAATAAAAATTGCCGAATCAATGTAAGCACCTTTGAGTACTGGCTTTTCATTTGTCTTGCGAAACTCTTTTATAACTTTTGCAGGAATAGATGCTGATTCAGAAAACATAATTGAAGTTGGTCCATGAAGAACCTCCAATAATCCATCATATTGTTTTCCGGTAGCTTCTAATGCCTTACGAATAAAAGTGTTTTTTGCAACATGCATTTCTACACCTTGCTTGTGGCAAAGGCGACGAAATTTATTTGTATTAGCCACCGTTAAGTTCGATGCATCAGTCAAATAAAAATTTGATGACTCATTAAATTTAACTGTAAGGGAATCAATGATCTCTTTCTTCGCTGCCTTTTCCATTGCTTAGTTCATTAATGTTTTGGTATCGATATGTATTCCTGGACTCATTGTACTTGCAAGTGTTACGCTTTTCAAATAAACACCTTTCGCTGTTGCGGGCTTCATTTTAATAACTGTAAGAATCAGTTCATTGGCATTTTCAAAGATCTTCTCTTTTTCAAATGAAACACGACCAATAGAAGCATGAATGATTCCTTGCTTATCTACTCTGAATGAAATTTTTCCACCCTTCACTTCCTTTACAGCATCTGCAACATTATCGGTTACAGTTCCTGACTTGGGATTAGGCATAAGGTTACGAGGTCCAAGAATCTTTCCCAACTTCGCAATTTTAGGCATTACACTCGGTGTTGCAATAATAACATCAACATCCGTCCATCCTTGTTCAATCTTTTGAGAATATTCGGCAAGGCCAACAAAGTCAGCTCCAGCATTTTTCGCCTCTTCTTCTTTATCAGGATTGCACAGCACCAAAACCTTTTTAGATTTGCCGGTACCGTGAGGTAATACAGCAACACCTCGAATGGCCTGATCAGCTTTACGAGGATCGATTCCTAAGCGAATGTGTACATCAACCGAAGCATCAAATTTTGCAGTATTGATTTCTTTTAATAAGGCTGTTGCATCCGTTAGAGAAAAAGATTTTCCCAATGGAACCTTAGGGTTTACTTGCTTACGTTTCTTTGTCAGTTGCACAGGATTATTGGTATGATGTGTGATGGATTTTTAAAAAGGGAACGCAAAAGTAAACATCTGATTCGGAATAACAAACGTTTAAAGGAAAATTCTTTTATAATTATTGGGGCCGTAAATAAATAACCAATCCTTACACTGCTAAAATTAAATTCAGTCGATTAAGAATTGTTGATTAAAATTTCAGGTACGGCGATATCTTATCAAACACATCTTTTGTAACAACATCAACGTTTTTTAGATCTTCGGGGGATTTATATTCACCATGCTGTTCTCGATAATTAATAATGGGCATTGCAACATTTTTAAAATATGGATGCAACTTTAATTCCTCAATACTCACCTCATTGATATTGATTTTATTTATTTCTGTAGGCGACACAGAAATTTTATCTTTTATAACGTCAAAGGTTTCGGGTGTTAAGCCATAAACTTCCTTTAGTTGATCTGTTGAATAAAAACCCCCGAGTTTATTTCTGAACTTAAGAATTCGTGATGAAAGCGTGGGTCCAATAAGAGGCAGATCAACCAATTGAATTGAATCTGCAATGTTGAGGTCTATAATTTTTGGCAATGAAGTGCCTGTTGCGTTTGTCTCAATTTTATTTACTTTTTCCTCATACACTTTTTTAGTTGAATTAATAACTACGAATGATTCCAATCTTGCATAATCATCATCGCCAAAGCCATAAATCTTTTTCAAATCCTCCTTAAAATAAAACTTGCCTCCTTTTGTTCTGTAGTTTAAGATAGTATTAATAAGGCGATCACTCAACCCTAATCTCTCAAAATCGTTTGCCGTGGCGGTGTTTGGATCAAAAGGAAATAGTTCAATTTTTCTTTTCGACAATAAATCATCTTTTGGCTTTTCCAGTTCTAAAAATGAAGGCGCCTCATTCTGCGTATCTGCTTTTGCAAACTCATTCTGTTCGCTAACAAAGGAGTCAACTTGTAATTTAAACTCATTGAAATCAACAGGATTATCTTTTTTAAAAAAAAGAAAAATGCGAGGCGATAAAAAGATCAGGATGATGAGAATGCAAAGAACGATTACACCATTTCTTTCTGTTGCATTGAAAGTAAAATAATCGCGCACAGCTTTAGTCCACCACTCTCTTAGTTGCTCCTTCATTTTCTAAAATTGCAATCAGAAATGTAACAACTTTTTTTGAAAGGATTAATTTCGAGAGAGAACTGGTCTTAATATTTCAGTAACTTCACTAATCATCATTGCAGTTGCGCCCCAAATAAAATGTTGCTGAACATTGTAATATGGAGCTTCAATCTTATTCATATTACCAGAAAGAAAGTTTCCGGAACCTTTTATTCTTTCATCAAAAAAAATCGAAACATCTGTTTCAATTATTTCTTCAACCTCGGCATTCTTTTTAAATGAAAGTTGCCTCGTAGAATAACTTAAAAATGGTTGCACCATATAATTGCTAACAGGAATGTAAAGCGGTGTTAATGCCGAAATAATCTCAACTTGTTTTGTGTCAATTCCAAGTTCTTCATTTGCTTCGCGAAGAGCTGTTGCTTCCAAAGTTTGATCTTTTATTTCAAATTTGCCACCGGGAAAACTAACCTGATTGCTATGTGCGCCCAATTCGCTGGGGCGCAACATGAGCGCAACATTAATTGAATTACTGCTGGGATAAAGACAAATTAATACAGCACTTTTTCGGGAATTTAATTTACTCAATTCGATATACTCTTTATATGGAAGCCTTGAAGCAGGAGCCATTTTCAATTGCGCCTTTTCACCAGGCAGTTGAGTTTTTAATTGCTGTTTTAATTTTTTAATGAACAAACTAAAATCCATAGAGAAAATTATTTTACTCTGCAATCACCAAAAAATAATTCTTCTTTCCTTTTTGCAAAAGCAAATAACGATTGTTGATGAGTTGTGTTGAATCGGCAATATGTTCTAAGGATATTGTTTGCTTATTAATACTGATGGCATTGCTTTGAAACAATTTTCTTGCTTCGGATTTTGAAGAAAGAAAATTTGTTTCGTCAACAAACAACCTAAGCATATCGATACCATTTTCAAAAGTTGATTTTGAAATTTTTTTAGTTGGAACGCCCTCAAATATTTCTAAGAAATCCCGATCGCTTAATGATTGCAGTTCTTCACTTGCTGCTTTTCCAAAAATTATTTCTGATGCTTTAACTGCGTGATTGTATTCATCAATTGAATGAACCCGAACAGTTATATCCTTTGCCAATGCTTGCTGCAACGTTCGAAGATGTGCCGCTTGTTGATGCTCATGGATGAGTGAATTTATTTCTTCATTCCCCATTAAAGAAAAGATGCGCAAATACTTTGCAGCATCTTCATCTGCAACATTGAGCCAGTATTGATAAAACTTGTAAGGTGAAGTCATTGCACCATCGAGCCAAACTGTTCCTGTTTCAGTTTTGCCCATCTTCTTTCCATCGGCTCTTGTGATTAACGGACTGGTAACTGCAAAAACTTCATTGCCATTTTTTCTTCTTGTAAGCTCAACACCTGCTGTAATATTTCCCCATTGATCACTGCCACCCATTTGCATCGAGCATCCTTTGTTTTGATTGAGCCAGTAAAAATCGTAGCCCTGCAAAAGCTGATAGGTAAATTCGGTGTACGAGATTCCTGTTTCAAGCCGGCTCTTTACAGAATCTTTTGCCATCATGTAATTAATGGTAAGATGTTTTCCTACATTGCGCAGAAAGTCCAGAAATTTTATTTCACGAAACCAATCGTAATTATTCTCAAGCGAAGCAGAGGTTTTTTCATTTCCAAAATCTAAAAACTTGCTGAGTTGATTTTTTACCTTGATCTCATAATCCCGAATTTTTTCTTCACTCAATAAATTTCTTTCTTCAGATTTACCAGAAGGGTCGCCAATCATTCCTGTTGCACCACCTACTAAAGCAATTGGTTTATGCCCGGCTCTTTGAAAATGTACGAGCAACATTATTTGCACTAAGTTTCCGATGTGTAATGATGGAGCAGATGGATCAAAACCAACATACCCCGAACGCATGCCGCTATTAAGATGCTCTTGAGTTCCCGGAATTGAATCAAACAACAATCCCCGCCATTTCAATTCTTCTACAAAATCCATTCTTAAAATTTTGTGTAAAAATAGAAGGAATAGTTTTTTGAATACAACCGAACGATCCACAGACTGTGACCGACTCCACTAAATAACTTTTTCAGTTTCAATCAATAATTATACTTTCGCAATAGCTTTTGAATTAGAGCGTTAACATTTTTTTGAAAATAAATCCATCAATGAAAAAAATTATTACGCTGCTGACTCTTATAATAATTAGCAACCAAAGCTTATTTGCTCAGTTTTATAAATACAGCAATGAGTTCCTTAACATTGGTGTTGGTGCGCGTGGATTAGGAATGTCGGGTGCAATGGTAGCAAGCACAAGTGATGTAACTTCGGCTTACTGGAATCCTGCAGGTCTTGCTTTAATGGATAAAAAATTTGATCTGGGTTTAATGCACTCAGAATATTTTGCAGGAATTGCAAAATATGATTATGCCGGCGTTGCTCTTCCATTGCAGGATAAAGTAAAGAGCCGAACGCTTGCCTTCTCTCTTATAAGATTCGGTGTTGATGATATACCCAACACTTTATTTTTAATTGAGCCTGATGGAAGTATCAATTACAATAACATCACAAGTTTCTCAGTTGCCGACTATGCATTTCTAATTTCGTATGCACAAAAACTTCCTATCGAAGGAATGCGGATTGGCGGTAACCTTAAAATTGTTCACCGAACTGCAGGCGATTTTGCTGCTTCGTGGGGAATGGGAATTGATGCGGGCTTGCAATACGATAAGAAGAAATGGAAATTTGGTGCAGTTGTAAAAGATATTACCACCACCTTCAATGCATGGTCTTATAATTTCACAGCGGATGAGCAGGCAATTTTTGCACAAACAAATAATTTGATTCCTGAAAACTCTGTAGAACTCACTGCGCCGCAATTGATTTTCGGAGCAGGTTACGAATTTTCATTTTCGAAAAACAAAATTTCTTTGCTGCCTGAAATTGATCTTGACTGCACTTTTGACGGGCAAAGAAACACCCTCATTAGCGGAAGCTTTGTAAGCATTGATCCCAAGATTGGAGTTGAAGCAGGTTACAAGCATATTATTTATTTGCGTGCAGGTGTTGGAAACTTTCAACACGTTACAAATATCGACAGCAGCCGGGTGTTAACTGTTCAACCAAATATGGGTGTTGGAATAAAACTCAATAGTGTGAGCATTGATTACGCGCTCACCAATTTGGGAGATCTTTCAGGTTCATTATATTCGCATGTATTCTCATTGCGCATCGCAATTGACGATAAAACAAAAAAGAATTAAATGAAAAAACTTTTACCACTTCTGCTTTTGGTGGTAATGATAAAGCCCGCCTTTTCTCAACTCTACGGAAATGAGTGGATCAACTTTTCACAAACCTATTTTAAGTTTCAGGTAATTAATGATGGGCTTTACCGCCTTAATTATTCAACACTAAAAAACTTTGGTGTTCCAATTGACAATATCAACGGAGCTAACATTCAGATTTTTAATGGTGGAAAAGAAATTCCGATTTATGTTTCAAGCACAGGAATTCTGGGACCCAATGATTACATTGAATTTTATGGTACCCACAACGGCGGCTACTGGGATAGTTGTCTTTATACATATCCCTCAGATCAGGGTAACAGCAGACTAAGTTTGTTTAATGATACTGCTTATTATTTCTTAACATGGAGTGAGCAATTGAGCATCAATCATATTAATGCAATCCCCAACAGCATTATTAACCCGCCTGCTCCCGAACAATTTTGTTGGTTCACCACCTCTTATATTGGTGGCACATTAAAAAATTCAAACCTCAATCTTAGTCATGGTGATTTTGCATATAAGGGTTTAGGAATGTATGATTCAGACTTTAGTCCTACGGAAGGTTATGTAGATCCTTACTTTGATAAAACTTCTAAAGATTATAACATTTATACACCTCATCCATATTTATCGGGGCCGTTTGCAAATTTTAAATTAGATATTTTAGGAAATGAAATTGCAGAACATTATATGACGATTAGTGTAAATGGTAATCAGATTTACAATGGCCAATATTCAAACTACACTATGGTACATTTGAATTTTGATTCTATTAATTCTGCAACGCTTACTACACCCTTTACTACTGCAACTTTTTCAACTGCAGCTTCGCCCTCACTTACCGATAGGAACACCATTCCATGGTACGACTTTAAATATCCGCGTGAATTTGATTTTGATAATTTGAAATCAATTCTTTTCGGTTTACAACCTTCAGCTACCAATCAATATTTTGTTGCCGGTAATTTTGATGAATCGGGCACCACGCCAATTTTGTATGACTTCACCAATAAACTCAGACTTGATGCTGTTGTTGAAAATGATTCTGTAAAATTTTTACTTCCTTCATCATTACAAGAAAGACAATTGCTTTTAATTGCCAATGACACAAACTTGTTTGTAAAAGTTGATTCACTTTGGCCTGTTCACTTTGTTGATTATTCACTGAGTACAAATCAGGGTAACTTCATTATTGTTTCTCACCCTTATTTAATGATCGATACACTGGGAAATAATTTTGTTGAAGATTACAGAAGTTACAAGAGTACAATCGGAGGAGGAAGTTTCATTTCAATTGTTGCAAACATTAATGATCTCTACGATCAGTTTGCTTATGGAATAAAATTTCACCCCGCAAGCATGAATAAGTTTGCTGAATACATTAAAAATAAATGGCCTACAGAATCACGCTACATGTTTTTAATAGGGAAAGGAATAGAGTATAGTGTGATGAATGATTACACATGGACACGTCCTTATTGTTTTGTTCCAACATTTGGTTCGCCCGGCTCCGATCAATTGTTAACTGCCTTGGGAAGTTCTTTTGTGCCCACCATTCCTGTTGGAAGGTTGCCTGCACTTCATCCACAGGAAGTGAGTGACTATCTTGAAAAGATAAAAGAATATGATGCCGCTCAACAAAGCTCGCTTCAAACTATTGCCAATAAAGCGTGGATGAAAAATGAACTGCATCTGGTAGGTGGCTCAAGCCAAACTGATCAGGATTATTTTCTTGGTTTTTTAAACGGGTATCAGCAAACATCTGAAGATACTTTGTGGGGTACCAATGTTCACACTTTTGCTAAAACCAGCACTGACCCAATTGAAGAGGCAACGTCAGATTATTTAGATTCAATTATTTCATCCGGCACTTCACTCATTACTTTTTTCGGTCACTCAAGTTATCAGTCATTCGATTTTAATTTAGACCGGCCTGCGAATTACAACAACCAGGGAAAGTATCCGATGATTTTAACAAATGGATGCCTTGTTGGAAATTTATTTACTTATTACCATGGGCTGGCTGATAGTTTTTTAATCTATCCAAACAGAGGAGCAATAGCATTTTTGGGACCCTCAATTTTTGGTGTAGCAAGCAGCTTAGATTT
Organism: Chitinophagales bacterium; assembly: GCA_046593455.1. Classification (GTDB taxonomy): domain Bacteria; phylum Bacteroidota; class Bacteroidia; order Chitinophagales; family UBA10324; genus JAJAYG01. The sequence goes on from JBKJNS010000236.1 coordinate 14,122, forward strand.
ATACAGTTCCAATTTTTACAAAAATTTTTGTGTAACCGATTACAACAAGCCAATCGGTGATGCAATTGCATCAACATATGCAGATGTATTAGCACAATCGGGACAGCCGCTGGATATTGCATTGTGCGAGCAAATGCTTTTTGCTGGTGACCCATCCATTAAATTGAACAATTTTAATAAGCCTGATTATGACCTTGAACTACAGCAAGTAAGTTTTGATCCGCCTTCAGTTTCTGCCGGACTCGATTCATTTTATCTTCAGGTTGTTGTTTATGATTTAGGAAAAGCAATTGATGATTCTATTTATGTCGACATCAAACGAACTTACCCGAGTGGTGAAGTGATTGACCTCTATCATCAAAAAATTCATGCGCCGTATTTTAACGACACTTTGCGATTCATGATTAAAACAGAACCCGAAAAATCGCTGGGGTTAAATTCCTTTTACATTAAAGTTGATGCCGGGGATACACTCGGTGCTTTTGGTGATGTTGATGAACTTTCTGAAATGAATAATGAATTGGGTTCAATCCCTCTCCTTATTCAATCAGATGATATTTTACCGGTGTGGCCTTATGATTATTCCATTGTGAGTGCGCAAGGTGTTACGCTCAAAGCATCTACTGTAAACTCTTTTGCCGAATCGAAGCAGTATGTTTTTCAAATGGATACATCGCAGCTTTTTAACAGCCCTCTTCTGCAAACAAAAAAGATTACGCAAATAGGTGGCGTTGTAAAGTGGACTCCCTATTTTCCACTCACTGATAGTGTTGTATATTACTGGAGAACAACTGTTGATTCCATCTATGGTCACCCTTATGTGTGGCATAATTTCTCTTTTATTTATTTAGAAGGATCATCACCCGGCTGGAATCAATCACACTATTATCAATTTCTTTCAACCATTAAACCAAGTGCTAATATTGAACTTCCTTCCACAAGAATTTTCAAGTACCCCGATGATAAAAAAACCATAAGTGTTTTCGACGGAATGACAACTTATGTTGGCGGCCCATTATCAGCTGATGTGCCTGCATTCTATGAGAACGGTGTTTATCTCGGTGGCTGGTCTTGTGGTTTGGGTTCCAATTGTTTGTTTGCTGTAATTGATGGAACCACAGGTTTATTTTGGTCGAATCCTGCCGGTCTCAGCAATGGAAATATTGGTGATTACCATAGCACACAATGCAAGGCATCGGCCCGTCCTATGTTTTTTTACAACATGAATTCGATCACTCACAATGATTACCTTCTTGATTTTTTAGATACCATCCCCGATGGCCATTACATTTTCTTTATGTCGTGCAATGATGCAAAACTCTGGCAATGGGATAGTACCATGAAAGAAGGGCTTGCAAAACTTGGCCTATCAAAATACAACGACATTACATCTGCAGTTCCTTATTCATGGTTCTTAAGAAAGAATGATAACTCTTATCCGGTTCAGGAAAATGTAGGTGCCTCATTTACATCTTACATTGATACAGATTATGTTATTACCGGCAAATGGAATCAAGGATATATTGAAACACCATTAATCGGCCCTGCCTCAACCTGGACTTCTTTGCATTGGAAAGCTCATGAGATTGAACCCGGAAATGATAGTGTAACGCTGCAATTATATGGCATTGATAATAATGGAACTGAAACACTACTCGCCAACAATATTCTCGCGAGCGATACTTTGATCAGCGGCATTAATGCATTTGAATACCCTTACTTAAAAATGCGATTGAATTGTACCGATACTTTTTATCGCACTCCTATTCAACTTGATTACTGGAGAATCAATTACCAACCTGTACCCGAAGCTGCTTTGAATCCTTCTTTATTTTTTACGCTCGGTGATACAGTGAACGAATTTGTTCCCCTCAAGCTTTCTGTTGCATTGGAGAATCTTACACCGTGGTCAATGGATAGCATCCTCATGAAATATGTTATTACCGATGCAACGAATGCCTCACACACATTTACTAATCGTGGTAAACCACTTTTGGGAAATGATACTTTGCACATCACTTATAATTTTGAAACAGGTTGTGATTGTTATGCAGGAAATAATTTTTTGTTTGTTGAAGCAAACCCCGATGGCGACCAGATAGAGCAATATCATTTCAACAACATCGGGGTATTAGAATATCATGTAATTCCTGATCAGTTGAATCCCTTACTTGATGTAACTTTTGATGGCGTTCACATTATTGATGGTGACATTGTTTCTGCAAAACCCGAAATTGAAATTCAGTTAAAAGATGAAAACAAATTTGTTGCATTGAATG
>JBKJNS010000271.1:0-2552 GCA_046593455.1 Chitinophagales bacterium
CATTGAATTAAACAATACCTTTCTGGTAATCGGGGAAATTATTTCGATTCAAATTGACAACGATTATATTTCTGATGATGGTTTTATACAACTTGACAGGGGCATTCAACCCACATACGATTAAAGCGGTGCAATAAAACACAGCTACTGAAAGCACGCTCACTTAGCCAATTAAATAAGTGTGAATGATGTAACTACATTCATGCGGAGTGTAACACATTAAATAATTAAGCTCATCACATTTGCATTGTAACAATTCCGTTACAGACTAAATTTTTTTAAAAATGGAAAATACAAATATTGAGAGCTGCATTGCCGCTTGTGAAAAATGTGTTGACACTTGTGAAACTTGTTCAACAGAAAACAAAGAAACTGCTGGGATGGAAAATTGTGTAGATCTTTGTACTGCTTGTACTAACGCCTGCAACGATTTAATTACTGCAAGCAAAAACAACGCAACCAATTTAGATGAGCTTTGTAAAAAATGTGAGGAAGCTTGTATCGCTTGTGCAACTGAATGTGCAAAAATTTCGGACATGGAAAATTGCAAAGAATGTGCTGAGGCCTGCAACAAATGTGCAGCAGAATGTAAAGCCATCCTTGAAGTTGCTGCATAAATAAATTTTAAGGTTGCTTTATCAGGTGGTCTCTATATCACCCTCTACAAAATAAACAAAATTAAATTGGTAAGTGAGGAATTAGAATTCGCAGAATTAAAAACTGCTGAGAATTATTTTCATTCATATGAACATAAAATTCTGATTCAGCAAACAAAAAATAGCTTTAATTTGAACTCTCAATAAAATTCGCTTCACGCAACAAAATTCATGAAATCAATTTCACTCCTTACAGCAATTTTAATTACTATTTCATTTTCGGTTACAGCTCAACAAATAAATACTTCCAATAAAACAACCGAACGAAACTTTAATACCATCCGAGATAATTTTTACAAATCATTGGGGCTTTCGAAAAAAGAAATTGAGAAAGCAAAAGTGAGTAAAGAAGAAAAAGAAGAAAGCAAGAAAGATGGTTTGCTCAATCAGTTTCATCGCTGGGAATATTATATGCAGACAAGATTAGATGCAAATGGAAATATTCCTGATCAGGGGATTGTCAATAAAGAATTTGATAATTACAAGAATCTTCATCCCGAATATTATAATACCGGAACAAGAACAATTTCATGGGAGCCATTTGGAAATGCATTAGTGCCAACGAATGGAGGAGGTGCAGGAAGAATTAACGTAATTGAGTTTGACCCTAACAATTCAGATATTATTTACATAGGTGCTGCAGGCGGCGGAATTTGGAAGAGCAGCGATGGCGGTGCAACTTGGTCGGTGTTAACAGATAATTTTCCGGTTACAGGCATTGCAGACATTGCGATTGATCCTTCCAACACAAACATTATTTATGCTGCAACCGGTGATGGTTATGGTTACGAAATTGATTTTCAAAGTGACAATGATTTTTGGGGAGGTGTGTACAGTGCGGGTATTTTGAAGAGCACCGATGGCGGTGCAACATGGTTCCCCACAGGTTTAAGTTACTTGCAGGATAACAATGAGATTATACAGCGGGTGGTGGTGCATCCTGTAAATACAAATATTGTAATTGCTGCAACACGCGGCGGCATTTACAGATCTGTTGATGGCGGCACAACATTTACTCTTGTTGACACAAGGCATTGTTATGATTTTGCTTTCAACCAAATCAACCCCGATATTATTTATTCAGCCGCCGATAAAGATGTAATTAGTTCAAGCGATGCAGGAGCAACATGGAGTGTGTTATCTGATAATGCAGTAGGATCAGATGGGAGAACTTCCATTGAAACCACACCTGCCAATCCAAACGTGATTTACATTTTTAACGAAAATTATAAGTTCAAAAGATCAGATGATGCGGGACTAACATTTCAGAATAAAAATATCAGCGGCACTTCTTTCTATGGATATTACGATACAGATTTTGATGTGTCGGATGTTAATGAAGATCTTTTACTGGCGAATGGTTTGGAAGTAGTAGTGTCATCAAATGGAGCAGGCAACTGGCAAAATGTTTCGGGATGGGATGATTGGGGTGAGTCATCTTATGTACATGCTGACGGACATGGATCAAGATTTTTACCCGGCAGTGATTCAACAATTTTTTCGGGTAATGATGGTGGAATTTTTAAGTCAACCAACTTTGGAACTTCATGGACTGATTTGAGTAACGGACTTGCAATTGCACAGGTATACAGAATTGGATCTTCAGTTACCAACCCCGATAAAATTATTTCGGGATGGCAAGACAATGGTTGTAATTATTGGGATGGTACTACCTGGAAACAAATCTATGGTGCCGATGGAATGGAAGCAGCAATTGATTGGACTGATGAAGACGTGATGTATGAGTGTTATCAATATGGTGGATTAAGCAAGTCAACCGATGCAGGAGATAATTGGGATGCTATGAATGTGCCCGGTGGAAATTGGATCACACCTTTTGTTATTGATCCTGTTGATCATAACATTCTTTATTATGGAGGGAATGGATCTGTTTCA
>JBKJNS010000428.1:0-6011 GCA_046593455.1 Chitinophagales bacterium
TCTGTTATTGGTCCATAAAAAGTAACAAGCTCGTTGGTTTGCGAATAGGTACCGTCGTGATCATAATCAATATACACAGCTGAATAAGCGCCTTGTTCATCACCCGTGCAAGAGCCATTTGCAATGTGAATAGTGTAAGGTTGCCCCGGTGTTACTGATGTTGACAGTGCGGTGTAGTCAGTATAGCTCTCGCATAAAAACGGATCGGTGCCTGTGTTAATGCTACCTAATTTTACCGAATCAATTTTTGTGTCTTCACTTGTTGAAGCATAAGAAGCACAGTAGCATTTGTAATAAGGTTGAAGTGTTACAGTTACCGGTGTTGATTCTGCATTGCCGCCGCCATTAGAACAAGTGACTTTGCATTTAAAATATTTAGTTGCTGTAATTGAGGTGATATAAGTAGCATTGGTAGCTCCAGAAACATCAGTATAAGCAATTCCATCAGTTGATGATTTCCACTGGTAGGTTAAACCTGCACCAACAGAAATGTTTGACATTGACAAAGTAAAATTGATGTTCTTGCAAACTGAATTGGCATTGGCTGATGACAATGTTGCACCGGGATTTGGTGTTCCGCTGCAAGAAGCAGCATCCAAAGTGAGTTGAATATTAGGTCTCATTTTATTAAGCACTCCATTATCGGTAGGTGCTGTAATATCCTCATACCAAATCTGGCATTGGTTGTTAGTGGTTTTGTTTAAACGAAAATCTTTTGCATGTGCAGTCTCACCACCATTTGCTCCGTAATTTGTTTCAACCATCACAATCAAATTTGTACTTGAAGGAAGATTGAGTGTGGTATTTAAAGTAACAGTAACCCAACCATTGATGAGCATTCCGCTGGTGATGTTTCCGCTCCAGACTGTTGTTGCCCCTGTTGTTTCAGTTGCATAAGTTGCAGTAGTGAGTGAGGTTGCAGCAGTTGTTTTCATTTTAATAACCACAGGAGTACTTGTGGCAGCATCAACCGAAGAGTTGAGATAGAAGGCAACTTTAGTAATGTTCCCTGTAATTCCAATTTCTGAACTGGTGTAAAGTGCTTCTGTTCTTTCATACCCATAATAGCAACCATAAGGCCTGCGATCGGTACTGTCACTTTGATTGTTGGATGGAATTGTAACTACCTGCGCATGCAATGCAGAAACAGTAACAAACATTAGAACCGAAAAAATAAATTTGGTAATGCAAGAAGATGTAATTGATAAATTCATAAAATAAAATTTTGTGTTATTGGTAGAATTAAAAATCTGGTGTTAATAGGGTTAATCTACAGTGCGTAGATACGATGATTTAAGATGATAAAAAAATGATTTTCCCACTCGTACCGTAGTAACTGTTCTTAAAATAGTCAATCACGATAATGGTGATCTTAATATGCTTTTTTGTTACAAAAATTAATAAATGAACGCTAATGAATCACTTCAATCTTTTGAATTGATTTTTGGTTTCCTGAATACAAACATAAATAATAATTCCCTGCCGCAAGATTTTTAAGTTCAACCTCTTTGGAATAAATCCCGTTCGGAATATTTATTTCATTGCCCGATCTCACAATAGTTCCCATTTCATTTCTCAATGCCCAGTAAATATTATGTTCGGGTAAAGAAGTAATGAAATACAGTTTCTCGTTTACCGGATTTGGGAAAACTTTAACTTCCAAATCATTTAAAATAATTTTAGAGTTATCAGATAAATAGAATGCACTATCAAGAATAATATCTTCATCGCCCGGCTGATACTTCATCATATAAAATCTGCAACTCATCATTTCCTCCAGAGTGCTTTCGCCTGCCCCCACATCAATCGGCGGATTGTTTGGGTTGTTTGGATTATTGGTTGTGTTGTCGTAAACCCCGGTGCCATAAAATGTAGCGCCGGCACCAATCTTTAAAATCTTAGGAAGGTAATAAGCGAGTTGCCAGTTAAAATTCCATTCAGGAATATAAACCATATTGGTGCTGTCATCAGGCGCATTTGCCAACATTACCTTAAATGATTTACCAAGCAAATGCATGTGCGGCTGCAATGCAATAAGTGATTGATCAAAGTTTACGGCTGTAGATGTTTCGTAAAAAGTTTTATATTGATCGGCTGGTATTAGAAACGGAGGATTTAACAATGATGGCGCATGCCAATGCAACAACCTGTAGTTTCCAATAGCTCTGGGATTGGGTTCATTTGCGTCAACAAATTTGAATCGCACTTTGGTGCTGTCAACAACACCGATGTTACCGGGTGCATAGTGAATTGAAACAATGTAATCTGAACCGGGCGGCATTTCCAATCCCATGTTCGATGGAAATTTAGTTGCAGAATTTCCGGGTCCCCACACCATTAATGTTTGTGTGTAAGGACTAACTCCTCCCATACTTGCACCGGGAAAACCCGGCTCCAAAGTTTCAAGATCATAATCCCATGATACATTTGAAGTATCCTGAAAAATAAAAATGTGATGCACAGCAGACGGTGCTCCCGGAATTATTTCAATCTCATTCAGCAACTTTGTTTCGGAGTAATTGGAATGAATTACAAAACCACGATAGGTATCATAGTCATTGTTTAATGTGTAGGTGGGGATCTGAATGGAGTCATCAATATTTTTTAACTCATAAGTTGTTAAAGAGTAATCGGGCATGGGTGGCGCAAGACTTAAATCTCCCGATGGCATTCCGCCATCTACCCAATCATTAATTGCACCCAATTCATAATCAGATAAAACTCTCTCATAGGCAAAATGACTGAAGTTTGGATCGGCAGGCCACGGCGGCATCTTACTCGCATTCACATCTGCCTGCATTTGAAATCCATTGTCTACAGCATCGGCATAAGTCATTAACGCAAATGGCGCAATGCCACCATCATGATGGCAGTTAGTGCAATTGTTGTAAAGTATGGTAGCAATGGAAGTGCTCCAATCAGGAGTTTGAGAAAATAGTTTTCCAGAAGCAATGGATAAAACAAAGAAGAGTGTAAAAAATTTCTTCATGAAAATAAATCTTTGAAATAAATTAATTGATAAAGGTTTTAAAAAATTGAATTCTTTTTATTTCATCACTTCCACTTTTCTGCTCGCTCTTTGATTTCCCGTAGATACTGTTAAGAGATAATTTCCGGCAGCAAGAGAAGCAATTGAAATTTCTTTTGCATACATGCCCTTGCGAACGTTTAATTCATTACCCGAGCTAACAATTTCTCCCAGCACATTCTGCAAACTCCAGGTTACTTCATGCTCGGGAAGCGTTGCCATAAAATGCAATACATCTTTTGCAGGATTTGGGAAAACCTGAAGCGGAAGCGCATCGGGTTCAAAATAATTATTAGCCGAAGTATAGTAGGCACTATCAAGAATAATATTCTCATCGCCCTCTTGATAATCCATCAACCAAAATCGGCAACTCATCATTTCATTGAATGTTCCTTCCCCCTGAAAAACATTTTCGGGAGGATTGCTTGGGTTATCTGGATTGTTGCTGGTGTTGTCGAAATAAGCTTCTCCAAAAACCTGCGCACCTATTGGAACCTTGATCACTTTGGTGAAAAAATAAATCAGTTGCCAATCGAAATACCATTGCGGAATCGAAATCAGATTAGTGGTATCACCCGGTGCTGTTACCATCACCACTTTCCACGAAACTCCGATATGATGATTGTGAGGAGCAATAGCGATCAGGCTAAGGTCTTTTGTCATTGTATCAGATTGCTCATGAAAACTTCTGTACTGATCTGCATGTATCGTGAGCGGACCATCGGTTAAGGATGGAGGATGCCAGTAAAGCCAGCGCTCATTGTAGATCGGCCTTATGTCGGGTGCATCAGTAAATTTCAAATTTATTTTTGTGCTGTCGGTTTTCCCATTGCTGCCGGGTGCATAATGAAACTCAACTACATAATCGGCATTAGCAGGAATTACAAAAGCCATGTTGGAAGGCAGCTTAAAAATTTCGCTTCCCGGAACCCAACCCAAAAACAAAACTGTTCCTTCACTCTGTCCGCCCAATCCGCCGCCTGCAAAACCCGGTTCGGGATCATTCAAGTCTTCCTGATACGATCCATCGGTTGAATCGTGAAATAAAAAAATGTGATGAACCATGGAATAATTTCCGGGAATAACTTCAACTTCATTCAGGTATTTTTTCTCGTTGTATCCCGAATGAACAACAAAGGAGCGGTACACATCGGTATCTACATCAACTGTATAAACAGGCATGTGAAGCGTATCATCAACCTGCGTCATTAACGACAGGCCGTTGTAGGTTGGAGCAGCAGGTGCAAGACTTAAATCTCCCGACGGCATTCCGCCATCAACCCAATCATTAATTGACTGCAATTCAAATTCACTCAGCACTCTTTCATTTCTAAAATGAACAAAGTTAGGATCGGGTGGCCACGGCGGCATCTTCTTGGAATTCACATCTGCCTGAATCAAAAATCCATTGTCAACAGCATCGGCATAGGTGAGCAATGAAAAAGGAGCAATGCCTCCGCTGTGGTGACACACTGTGCAATTGTTATAGAGGATTGTTGCAATGCCTGTGCTCCAATCGGGTGTTTGTGATTGGGATTGAAATGAAATGCAGCCGATAAATAAAAAGAGTATAATTTTTTTCATTCAGTATGCTTAAAGAAAATTTTCTATCATTTTAATACGACGAAAATAAATGAAATTAGCAGAGGAAACAAAAAGAGCAAAGCGTGAAAGATTTTTTTTGATTTTTAAACAGTTTATCTAAAAGTGAAATATTTTTTATGATAACATGGTTAGTTGATCAATTGCCAATACCCCCTCCAACTCCCCCTCGAAAAGAGGGGGAGAGCCCGGGCATTTTGCATAAAGGGAATTTGTAAAAATTTTGGGGTGGTGAAATTTTAACAAATTTTAATAGCATAATTCAATGAGATCACAGATTAACTTTTATTTCTCTCATGCATTTCTCTAAGTGATAAAGCTCTGAGCTTTGGAGCAAACACAGATGTAAAACCCACGATCAAAATCGTCATTACTCCGCCGAAAATAACGGAGGGAACCAATCCCATAAATTTTGCAGCAGCACCGCTTTCAAATGCACCCATCTCATTTGATGAGCCAATAAAGATGCTGTTGATTGCAGAAACTCTGCCGCGCATGTGATCGGGTGTTATCAGTTGCAAAATAGTTCCGCGAATGATTACGCTAATGTTGTCAAATGCACCGGAGAGAAAAAGCAGAAACAGCGAGAGATAAAAATTCTTTGACAGCGCAAACAAAATCATGCACGATCCAAAACCTACAAGCGCTATCAATAAATTTTTTCCTGCCTTATTCATGGGCGGGCGATGCGCAATAAATAATCCCATGATGATGGAACCGAAAAACGGAGCAGCACGCATTACTCCCAAACCTTCGGGGCCCACCTTTAAAATATCGCTGGCAAAAACAGGAAGCATGGCAACAGCGCCGCCAAATAAAACTGCAAACATGTCGAGTGATAATGCACCTAACATTATTTGATTACCGAATACAAAACGGATTCCTGTGGTTAAGCTTTCAAAAATTGTTTCTTGCTTATCGCTCAGCGGAAGAGGCCTGCGTTTGATGATTGAAAATAAAATTAAAGTAGAAAACATAAGCGCACATACTATTGCGTAAGCTGCAGTAATTCCAACAAAGCCATAGAGCAAACCACCTGCGGCAGGACCTGCAACTGCAGCCATGTGCCACGTGTTTGAATTCCAGGTTACGCCATTGCTGTACAACTCACGCGGAATCAACTGCGCTAAAAATGCTGTGATGGCAGGCGCAACAAACCCTCTTGCAATACCGGTGATGGCGATAATGATGTAGATGGGATATACATTGTGATGATCGAGCACATGCACAAAAGGAAAAGTAAAACTCATTAAACACACAGCACAAAAAAGATAGAGCGTGGTAAATGCAATCACCAATTTTTTTCTTTCAATGGTATCTGCTGCATGCCCGCCATAAAATGAAGTGACAATAAAAGGAAGTACTTCTGCTAAACCAACCA
>JBKJNS010000498.1:0-5169 GCA_046593455.1 Chitinophagales bacterium
GCCGGTTGATTCAATTATTATAGATAAATAAAACAGAAATAAAGTGAGAAAACAATATTGGAGTAAATGGTTTTTAGTTATGGTATTTATTCAGGTTTTTTTGAATGGATATCAAACTGTATTAGCTCAGGGAAATTTACCAAGTGAAGAGGTGACGATCAATAAAGTTTATCGCCCTTTGCTGGCCGATGCTGTAAAAATAACATCGCCTGCAGTACCGGCTGCAATTGATACTGCAAGCACATCCTTAACTTATACTGTGGCACCTCATGTTATTGATGTGCCTTTTGTTCCTGCAGAAATAAAACCGGTAGCACTTGCAGAAATAAAACCTGAACCAACTCAAAATAATTTTATTAAAGCAGGTTTTGGAATGCAGCTTACCCCGCTTCTTGATGTACATCTTTCTAATGGCAGAAATGATAAGTTCAGCTACGGATTAAATCTTAATCATCTTTCATCAAGCGGAAGTAAAATTAATTTTCAGGATCAAAGCCATACCGCAGGATCGCTTTATGGAACAAGCTATTTAAAAAACACTTCATTGTCGGCTAATCTTTCTTATGATCGTGACGTTTATCATTTTTATGGATTCAATGCTGATTTTTTTGATAGTTTACAACTGCTGAGTAAAAACCTGCTCAAGCAACAATTTCAAAACATCGCACTCTACCTTGGTTTTAAGAATACTAAATCGACGAAGCACGACATTGATTATAACTTTGATTTTAATTTTCATTCATTGAATGACCTATCATTTTCTCCAGCCAATTTACCTTCAAAAGAAAATTATTTTGAGTTTGATTTTGGAATCGCAAAACAAATTCAAAAAATTCACAGCGCGCATCTTGATTTTAATTTTAAGCGGGAAGATTTTAAATCACAAAAAGATACTTCAATAAATTATTTTTCGATCCTTCCAAACTATCAGATGAGTACAAAGAAGGCATTTTTAAAAGTTGGAGCAAATGTGAGTGTGGTGGGGAAGGAAGTAAATCTTTTCCCCGAAGTTGAAGGATCATACAAACTTCTTGATGATTACTTTATCCCTTATTTGGGAATACATGGAAATGAAGTTCCAAATACCATGAAGGCAATTGCAGATGTAAATCCATTTATAAATACTTATCAAGTTGCTACTTCAAAAATTCTCACCGGATATTTAGGATTCAGAGGATCTTACGGAAACAATATCACCTATAATGCAAAACTAAATTACACCATACATAAAAACCTTCCTGTATATCTTCCTGTAAGTAATAACCCAACTTATTTTGCAGAATCATTTTATTCAAAGGCTACAATTATTGGAGTTAATGCTGAAGTAGGGTTCAAACAATCAGAAAGATTAAACATGATGCTGAGTGGCTTGGCAAATTCTTATGATATGAATGGAAGCGATGAGCCATGGGGAATTCCAAAATCAAAATTAACTTTTGCTGCTAACTATAATATCCAGAACAAGATATTTATTCAGGCAGATATTTTTGGTCAGTCAGGCATTTCAACCATCATTCCTGGTGATACAATATCAACTCAACTAAAAGGTTTTGTTGATTTGAATTTATCTACAACCTATAATTATAAAAAGAACATTGCCCTCTGGATTTCATTCAACAATATTGCTGCAATGAAACAGCGTGAATTCTATAACTATCAATATTATGGATTCAGAGTTATGGCAGGCGCCATATTTAAGTTTTAAAGTAAAGTACTCCCCAAAAAGAAACGCCGTGATGAAGATTCAACACGGCGTTTTAATTTATGATATAATTTAAGACCTAACTCGCCTTGGTTTCTTCAGGCGAAATAATGCTGATGTAATTTCTTTCACCTCTTCTAAGCTGAAAGTTAACAATTCCTTTTTTTGTTGCAAAGATGGTGTGATCTTTACCCATCATTACTCCACTTCCCGGAAAATATTTAGTGCCTCTCTGGCGAACTATAATATTACCCGGAATAACTTCTTGTCCTCCAAAAAGTTTTACTCCTAATCGTTGTGCATGTGAATCGCGACCGTTTTTCGATGAGCCTTCACCTTTTTTGTGAGCCATTTTATTTTACTTGTTTGTGTTATTAAATTGTTTTAAACTTTTGTGGTTGACACTATTGTTAGTCAATAGAATCAATTTTAATTTTTGTTAGCGATTGGCGGTGACCGCGTTTTAATTTATATCCTTTGCGCTTATTCTTTTTAAAGATAATTACTTTATCTCCTTTAAGATGCTCAACAATCGTTGCAGAAACCACTGGAGCTTTAGCATTCTTTAAGAGTTTTCCTTCATTAACCTGAAGCAAAATTTTATCGAATTTTACAGAGTCACCTACATTACCTTCCAGGCGATTTACAAACAATTCTTTACCTGACTCTGCTTTCATTTGCTGGCCGGCAATATCAACTATAGCGTACATGATTAGACTTATTTTTTAAGTTTGGGTCGCAAAGATATAATTTCAAGCCTTAATGCAAAATAAAACTTAACAATTCCTATTATAGAGTAATGTTAACTTCAAAACAGGCATATTTCATATTTACATTACTTTAGGTCGCTGTTTTAAAACAACCCAAGATGAATAAACTTCTATTATCAATTGTATTTGCTTTTATTTTCTCTAATTCAGTGCACGCTCAAACTACAATCACAAACCAAAGTGCGTTCGAAGTAGGAGATGTTCTTTCTGCGCAATTTACCGATACATCAGCGATTGAAGGACCCGCCGGTGCAGGCCAAGCCTGGGATTTTAGCGATTTGCCAAAAGTGGGACCTGTGGTTGCTATTCCTGTGGTATCAGTTTCAAGTACAGGTTATCAAGGTCAGTTTACAACAGCAACCATGGCAATAGACAATGAAGGAACAAACTTTACTTTTCTAAAAACAACTGATACAACAATGGAAATTACCGGAGTTGTTTCCGATGGTAATCCGTTTATTTATGATAATAGCGAAATCATTTTTAAATATCCATTCTCTTACGCCTCATCATTTGCAGATACTTTCAGCGGTAGTTATACGCTCGATAGTGTTACTGTAAACCGCACGGGAACTGTTTCTTTTTTATGCGATGCAAACGGAACACTTATAATGCCTACCGGAGTTGTAAGCAGTACGCTGAGGATTAAATTTATTGAGATGATTACAGATGTTGCTCATTACGGAAATATTGCTGTAACAACAACAACAAACTCAACTTCTTATTTCTGGATGATTGCTACTAATAAAAATCCATTGATGAAGATTTCTTACAAAACTCAAACAGCAAATGGAATCACAACAGAATCGGAAGAAGATTATTATTATGTTTCATTTGTTTCGGTGAATGAAATTAACCCTGTGTTAACAGGACTAACATTATTTCCAAATCCTACAACCGGAAATTTATTCTTTGCTTTTGACCTTGGTGAAGATGAGCAAGTGAATTTAAGTGTTAAAAACTATTTAGGGCAGAAAGTAAAATCTTTAGGAGTGAAAGATTTGTTGAGAGGGCATCAGATTATTGAACTTGAAACAGATGATTTACCGGCAGGTTTTTATCTGCTTAATATTGAAATGGAAAGTTCAAGCCCAATAGTTGTAAAGTTTAGAAAGGAATAATTATATGAAACAATTAGACCCCGAATTATTGTTGCGTGAATGTAGATTTAAAGCGGTACGCAGCAGCGGGAAAGGAGGACAACACGTAAATAAAGTTTCAACAAGCGTGGAGTTATATTTTGATGTTATACACTCTTCAATACTGACTCTTGAGCAAATAGAGACAATTGTTTTAAAGTTAAAGAACAGGATAAGTAAAGACGGTGAACTGATTGTAGTTTCTCAAAGTGAGCGTTCTCAGCTTGCAAACAAGAAGAAAGCAATTGAACGTTTTAATCTTTTAATTGTAAAAGCGCTTCATCAAAAGAAAAAAAGGATAGCAACCAAAATTTCAGTGGCAAAAAAGAAAAAAAGACTTGATTCAAAAGCAAAGCATGCCAAGAAGAAAGTACTTCGGAAAAAAGATTGGATGGAATGAGATTTAGCACTTCATCTAATAAATATTGCAACTTAGATTCGCAGCCTAACTAAGTATAAAATAATTTTCTAAAAAAAATATTAAGATGCCTTACTATCATAAGCTCGGTAACATTCCTCCAAAGAGACATACCCAATTTAGAAAACCCGATGGAGAATTATATTCTGAACATCTTTTTTCTACTGAAGGATTCTCCAGTTTAACATCAATACTTTATCACAACCATCCGCCAACGGTAATTAAATATGTGGATGAAGCATTTTCAGTTCAGCCAAAAGTAATTGGCCCACTACAAATGCTGCACAGAAGTTTTCAGGGTTTTAATATTCAGCCACAAGATGATTTTTTACAAAGCAGAAAATTTGTTCTGGTTAATGATGATGTTAGAATTGCGCTTTCTTCCCCAAAAAAAACCACTTCAGAATATTTTTGTAAGAATGGTGATGCTGATGAAATGATTTTTGTTCATGTAGGATCTGGCGTTTTGAAAACGATGTATGGAAATCTTGATTTTGCCTATGGAGATTATCTAATTATTCCGCGCGGCACTATTTACCAATTTCATTTCAATGATGAAAACAACAGACTCCTGATTGTTGAATCTCCAACACCAATTGTGCCGCCTAAAAAATATTTAAATGAAGTAGGACAATTGCTTGAACACTCACCTTATTGTGAACGTGACATAAGAGTTCCGATGCAACTTGAAACATTTGATGAGAAAGGAGATTTTAAAGTTTACATCAAGAAGAAAGGGATAATGTATCCTTATCATTATTTGTTTCATCCATTCGATGTAGTTGGGTGGGATGGTTGCAATTATCCATGGGCATTTTCTATTCATAACTTTGAACCGATAACCGGAAGAATACATCAACCTCCACCGGTTCATCAAACTTTTGAAGCAAGAAATTTTGTAGTGTGTTCATTTGTTCCGCGTTTGTTTGATTACCATCCATTATCAATTCCAGCTCCTTACAATCACAGCAATGTTGACAGTGATGAAGTGCTCTATTATGTTGACGGAGATTTTATGAGTCGCAAACATGTAACAAAAGGAATGATCACACTTCATCCCGGTGGCATTCCTCACGGACCACATCCGGGAACGGTTGAAAAAAGTATTGGTGCAAAAGAAACCAAAGAGCTTGCTGTGAT
>JBKJNS010000052.1:0-2877 GCA_046593455.1 Chitinophagales bacterium
GTTTTATTGCCAATGGTGTATGTGAATTGTGAATCGTGAAAAGTGAATCACTATCTAAATTTTACTATTTGCTAATTTCTATTTTCCAATTCTTAATTCCTAATTTATAATTCTTAATTCTTCTTCTCTCTCTTCATAATCGCCGCACATATTAAAGTGATCAAAGCACCGGTAAGCATCGTTGTTCCAATGCCATAAGTAACCTGCCCGAAAGCAGAGTATGCTGCTTTAATACTCTCAACTGATTTGTCAATTTCTTCTTTAGTTGCTTTTTGCTTTTGCAAATATTCTGTAGTGTTCTTTATAATCTCACTTACAGAATTTGGATTAATGTACTGTGTGTAAACCATCAGCAGTGCGCCCACCATTGCGCCAATTACAAAACTTGCTGAGAGTCCGGCAACAAATGCATCTTTGAATGAAATAAATCCACCGCCATCGCGGTCACGTTTAAAGAGTATGGTAATATAAATGCAGAGCGCAAGAATAATTAAGCTCATGAAGGGCGCATACTTTCCTATTTCGCTTTCATTCCAACCCAAGGCATAACCCAAACCCATCCAGAGCATGGTGATAATTCCTGCAATAATTCCGTATCGTAATTCGCGACTCATAAAATATTTGCGACGAAGATAACCATCGAATTACAGTATGGCGAAATGAAAAAAGCCGGCTGAATATCAACCGGCTTTTATTCATGGCAGAAAATATTTCTCAGATGTTAATTTTTGATGGAAGAATTTTATTCACGGTGCTTCCGTCTTTCATCCAGATTTTCAATTCATTCATTGAAACATTGCAGCGCACTCTTGCAAACACAAAACTTTCATCACTGTCATTCACAATTACTGCGAGCTGACGGATTTTTCCATTTTTGTTTTGCTTCAATTGTACTGAAACATTTGCATCTTCATCATCAACAGTAACAAGCGATTCAAAATTCTGGCGATCTAATTTTCTTAATTTCTTGTCATACTTTTTAGAAGCTACATATTCTTTGTATGCGCAACCTTCTCTCACAACTACACTTATACTTCGCAAGTGTTTGAGTGCAAGTTTAGCTTCGGCATCTTCTTTTTTATCTACGCACCACGATCCTATTTTCATTAGGAAGCCGGGTATGTAAAGAGAAATTTTTGTTGATTCTTTTTCTGTGGCGTTTGAATTATTGCCACCAGTGTTTGCTGCAAAAGTTATTGCAGGTGATAAAATGAAACAGAGAATGAGGAATTTATTTTTCATAGTTATTAGTTTGAGTTTGTTATTTAATTATTTAAAACTGAAATGAAAAAGCGGCAAGCAGTGCATAGTAAACCAAACCGTGTGTGCAACAACCTGCACGCTTTTTCTGGAAGGGATCTTTGATTTCAGATTTCGCCCTTCGATCAATTCAGGGTGACATTTATTTTTGATTTCGGATTTGCCTGACGGGAGTACAATCTTGGATCATTTACGTTTTACATCTTATTTCCTATGTCTTATTTCTTATCTGTATCAATATCCTTGAGGTGATCGAATCCTTCGATGTCAACTTTGCCAGCGAGTTCTTTTAATTTTTTAAGATCCATTTTACCTGTAACACTTACATAAATAAATGCGCCATCATCATTTCCAACAATCAATAAATCGTTGATGATTCCGTTACCAACTGATCGAGCAAGAATTTTAAGATCAGTTCCATTTTCCTTTACGGTTAATAGTTCTTCGTTACCCAAACCAATTGAAGCATAAGCTTCTTTTGTGAGTTGCGCCGCCTTAGCGGCGGTGCAGCCATTTTCTTCTTCACATACTAAAATACTTACTCCGGTAATGTCTTTGATTACCGAGAGATCCTCATCATCCATATCAACAGATGCAATGAGTTCAAATGTTTTGGGTGAAATATTTACAGTGGTAAAACCATCGTGCCCTGCGTATTTACTGTAAAAGGCAGTGTTTGAATTTTGTGCAAACAAGGTAGCAGGCATTAATGCAATAAGAAAAATCAGTAGGTTTTTCATGGTTAATTTGTTTTAGGTTTTTGAAGTTTTTGGTTTTGTAAAGTGAATGTATGACGGCGCTGTGTTTTAAAAAGTTACTTACCCGTCAAAATATTTTTTAGATCTGATTATATATTTATTTTGAAAACTGAAACAAATACATCTACCTTTGCATTTAGATAGTTATCTAATTACCTAATTACATGAACCACCTCATTCAAGCATTAAGTGATCCAACACGAAGAAAAATTCTCGACATGCTGAAGAAGCAGGATTTAACTGCAGGAGAAATTGCGGATGAGTTTCATATTTCGAAACCAAGCATTTCTCACCATCTTGATATTTTAAAGCGGGCGAATCTTGTTGCCTCGGAAAAGGAAGGACAGTTCATCACGTACTCATTAAATACAACTGAGCTGGATGAACTGTTGAAATGGATTTATAAACTAACCGATAAAAAGAAAAAATAAAATATTAAACATGAAGAATCTCAACTTAAAAAAAGAAACAATGATTTGGCTGGTACTGCTGGTACCATTTATTTATTCAGCTTATATGTGGAATAAATTACCTGATATTGTTCCATCGCATTGGAACATAAAAGGAGAGATCGATGATTACTCGGGCAAGATGTTGCCATTGCTCATTATGCCTTGCATTAATTTGTTTTTATATTTCGTATTATTTTTTATTCCGCGTATTGATCCTCGACGAAAAAACTACAACCTGTTCAATTCTTCTTATCAAAATATCAGACTCATCATTCATATCTTCTTTGCAGGTATGCATGCATTTCTTATGCATGCAAGTATTACAAGCGATGCTGGCGGTGTTAAATATATAATTGCAGGTGTGGGATTACTTTTTGCCATGCTGGGAAATTATATGCGTACCATGC
>JBKJNS010000103.1:0-3402 GCA_046593455.1 Chitinophagales bacterium
CTTTTCAGTGGAATAAAGGAGGACTACCAATCGCTGAAGCAACTAATCAAATTTATACTGCAACCAGTACCGGTGATTATACAGCAACAATTACTAGCACAGTAAATGGTTGCTCAAAGACCTCGGCAATTACTACTGTATACACAACTTGTAAATTACAAGAAGGCGGAATTCAGGAATCTGAAATGAGTTTGTATCCAAATCCAACGAGCAGCAATTTTATTGTTGAATTAAATGTTGGCAATGAGTTAAATACTCAGGCACAAATTCAAATTATGAATACGCTTGGACAGGTTGTATATTCTGGTTTTGAAAAAATTACAGATGGCAAGTTGTTAACTGAGATTAACTTTACTGAAAATTATTCTGATGGAAATTATTTAGTTAGAATAATTGCAGGTAACAAAGTTTTCAACGGTAACATTGTTTATCAGAGATAAAACAATCTTATCAATTTAATTAAGGAAAAACTCCTTCGGTTTGCGAGGGAGTTTTTCTTTTTCAGGAAAGTCATAGTCAATGGTAAGAACTTAACCAAAATAATATTTGCGCATAGTAAAGAAATACTAAATTTGTAAGGTCAATTTATTACAAATAGTAAAGCATTCATTTCTCAATTTTCATTTAAAAAAACTCTATCACATGAAGAAAAAATTACTCATCCTGTTTTCATCCATTTTAATTCTTCTCCATTCATTATCCACTTACGCTCAAGTTGCGGGCTATACCTTTGCTTCTTCCTCAGGTACGTTTACTTCAATCGTTGGAGGAGCGGGAACCGTAGTAGTAGCAACGACGGGCTTTGACCAAAGTTTCGGAACATTTCCAATAGGATTTACATTTAATTACAATGGAAATGATTACACAACTTTTGGGTTGAATATGAACGGATTTATTTCTCTTGGTTTTGTACCGGTATCAACAGATCATGCGCTAAGTTCGGGAACAAACAATAATGTGATAGCCGGTTTTAATGCTTCTCTTTATGGCAATGCTTCTGGTGCACAAATTTCTTATCAAACATCGGGGAGTGTTGGAAGCAGGGTATTAACGGTTGAATGGACAAACTGGGGATTCTTCAGTTCAGGATTAAATGAATACAATTTTCAAATCAAACTTCTTGAAACAACTAACCATGTGCAGGTTGTATATGGAAGTTGCCCGGGAAATACTGCTGCTACTTTGCAAGTAGGTTTACGTGGAGCTTCGAGTGCTGAATTCAACAACAGAACCACAACAACAAATTGGGCTGCCACAACTGCCGGCACTCTCAATAATTCCAATTGTACCTATAACTCAACAGTTAAACCTTCATCGGGATTAACTTTTGATTGGACCCCTCCTCCTCCCGGACCTAGAACTGTAGGAACAATTACTTCAGTTCAACAAACAGGAACAGCAGCCCCATCAACCCTTGCAAATACAATTTTAAGAATTGATGTACCTGTTACAGGAGCATTGGGAACCATGACATTAAATTCTGTTACAGTTACGTCTAAAAATACCACCGATGCCGATATAACTTCAGGCGGTGTAAAAATTTGGATAGGGACATCTACGGGACCAACCACTCAAGTTGGATCCAATGCTACTTTTTCCGCAGCTACGGCAACTGTTTCATCAATTGCAACTGCTATGATTACAGGAACAAATTATATCTGGGTTACTTATGATATTTCAGCAACTGCTACAGTCAACAATGTGCTTGATGCAAAAATTCTTGCTGGTGGAATGTCTTTTACAGCTTCTGGCGGAGCAAATAGTCCAGGGACTCAACCTGCAGTACTATTGAATCCAAGTTTCAATAAAACAGTTGGCTATTGCGTGCCTGTTTGCAGTTCGGGAAGTTGCGGGGGTGATCAAATTACAAGTTTTGTTTATGCAGGAATAAACTATAATGGTGGTCCATGTTTAGCAAGTCCAGCTTATACTGATATTGCAACAATTGCAACAGCAACACAAGGTCAAACAAATACTTTCACTTTGAATTTAGGAGATCCTAATGACTATGCCGCAATATGGATTGACTTTAATGATAATAATTCGTTTGATGATGCAGGTGATCTTGTTTTTACAGCTGGCCCCGGCACTTCTTTATCAGGATCTATTACGGTACCCTTAACAGCTCCTGTTGGAACACATAGAATAAGAATCAGAAATACTTATGGAAGCATTCCTTCATCAAGTTGCGGAACAGCTACATTAGGGGAAACAAAAGATTTCAGGTTGTCAGTTCTGCTTGCAACTAATTGCAGTGGAACACCAGCAACATCCACTACACTTTCTACTATTAATCCTGTTTGTGCCGGAGTAAACTTTACTCTTTCACTTGGCACCGTTTATACCAATCTTGGAATTACTTATCAATGGCAATCATCTCCTGACGGCACCACTTATACTAATATTTCCGGTGCAACATCATATAACTATACGGCATCGCTTACGGCATCAACCTATTACAAATGCAAAATCAGCTGTAGTTTTTCAGGACTCAATGTTACTTCTACACCATTACAGGTAAGTCTTAATCCATTTAATAATTGCTATTGCACGCCTGCGGCATCTGAATGTACCGATGATAAAATAACATCAGTTGTTTTTGCAGGTATTAGTAATACAGGAACTTCATGCTCTGCAAATGGCTATGGAAATTATACTAACCTTACCGGAACCGCTGCGCAAGGTTCAACACAATCATGTTCAGTAGGTGTTAGTTCTGGAGGAACTGAATATGTTAGTGTTTGGATTGATTATAATCACAATTCGATTTTTGATCCTAGTGAAAGAACATACATTGGATCTGGATTCGGAGTAACAATTACTTCTAATATCATTATTCCTGCGACTGCATTAACAGGTGTTACAAGAATGAGGGTGCGATTGGAATTTGCGTATGAGCCAACCGATCCTTGCGCTACATTTCTTTATGGGGAAACAGAGGATTATTTTTTAAACATCACGAGTTGCATTAATGCTACTTTTTATGCTGATGTTGATGGTGATACCTATGGGAACGCAGCAAGTTCAGTTGTGGCATGTACTGCTCCAAGCGGATATGTTTCGAACAACACCGATTGCAATGATGCAAATGCTGCTGTTAATCCTGTTGCAACAGAAGTATGTAACACAATTGATGATGATTGTGATAATTTAATTGATGAAGGTTTACCTCAGTTTACTTATTATCTCGATGGTGATAATGATGGTTATGGAAAAAGTACTTCTTCAGTTTCTACCTGCTCTTTAACTCCACCTTCAGGTTATGTAGCAAACTCTACTGATTGTAACGATGCAAATGCCAACATTAAACCTTCATCAACTAAATTATCACAATCATCATCAATTGAATTACATAATTCTGTTGCTCCGGGTTTAATGTTGGCATTTGCATCGTTACAATCT
>JBKJNS010000166.1:0-4054 GCA_046593455.1 Chitinophagales bacterium
CATTGAAGACGTAAAGTTGCAGGAAGCAACGGCTGCAAAGTGGGGCTTTAGTAAAGTATCGCAATTGAAATTAGCGGTAGCAAAAAAAATCCGCGACTTTGTTTCGGGCGGGGGATTTATGTTTGCCATGTGCTCTGCAACCGACTCTTATGATATTGCATTAGCGGCTGATGGCGTTGATATTTGCGACTGGATGTATGATGGTGATGCACAGGATGCCAGTGCACAATCGAAAATAAATTTCTCTAACTGTTTTGCGTTTACAAATTTTACGCTCGTGCGCGATCCACTTGTGTATGAGTTTTCGAATATTGATGCTACCAATACACGCAGAGTCCCCATGGTCCAGGATTATTTTACACTGTTTGATTTTTCGGCCAAGTGGGATCCAGTTCCATCTATGTTATGTCAAAACCATACACAACTGATCAAAGGTTTTATGGGGCAAACAACAGCATTCAGGAATGAAACTTTGAAGTCAACTACTTTGGTAATGGGTGAAAACAAATCGGTAGGTGAAGCACGCTACATCCATGGAGAATTCGGAAATGGAACATGGACCTTTTATGGAGGCCACGATCCTGAAGATTATCAGCATCAGGTAGGTGATCCTCCTACTGATCTTGCACTTCATCCTAATTCACCGGGATACCGATTGATACTGAACAATGTTTTATTTCCAGCAGCAAAAAAGAAAAAACAGAAAACCTAATCTACTTTCGCAACCCTTTATCAATGTATGAAAAAAATTATTTGCGGTTTTCTTCTTTTCACTTTATCACAAAATGTTTTTGCTCAAGACATGGAGAGCATTACCAAAGATTTAAAGTGTTTTGATAGAAAGGCTTTTTCTGAATTAAATCTTTTAGTGAGCAGCAGAGGTTCGGGGGAATATAAGATGCTTGCAGAGTGGAGTCAAAATGTTGCTTCTGATCAGCAAATTAGAAAGCGTTACACCTTTGAAGGCGGTTTTCAGTATGTAATTATTCTTTCAACGGAAACCGGGGTTGACGGAACCGGCATTGAAATCAGAAACAACCGCGGTGAGAAAATTGAATACATTTATAAGATTGATGAATTGGACAACAACATCATCAATCTTTTCTTTACTGCGCCGCTTGATGATGTTTACTCTATTTATTTTAAAACAGTAAATTCACACAAGGCATCTACCTGCATGTTCATGGCAATTCTTAAGGGTGAAGAGGAAGATCAATAAACGCTTTCAATTTTTTTCAATCCCAAAATTTCCATTCAAATCCAAATTTAAATCCGCGATCAGGCATTGGATAAGGGAAGGCAGAAAAACTTCCTGAGCTAAAAACATTTTGAAACATTACATAAGCTCTAACACCCCTTACCCGCACGCTCACAAATGCATCAAGCGTGGGCAGATAAGAATCATGTGCTATTTGCTGCACTAAGTATTGACCTGTTGCGCCAATGTATGCAGGATTGTAATAGGAAGAAGAATAATTAATATCGGCTCCAACTTTACCGAGCATGGCTTTCTTAAATATTTTATTCTGATAATAAAAACTGCTGCGAAGTACAAATGGAGGAAACGAAACCACACTGTCAATGTTGTATGATTGATACATCACTTCATTGTCAAGATGCATTGTTTTGAAAGTAAAATTCTTTTGAAGAAAAAATTGATATCCACTGAACTGTTCAGCAAGTTGCTGCGGCATTCTGCTTTGATTCCAGTAAATAAAATTATTTGTTGTGAGCACTTTTGCACTCAAGACCAAGTGCCATCTTTTTTCTATGAATGAAAATTTTGCCTCCGATTTTTTTTCAGAAGAAAAATCATTGACCCAGTTGTAATAAGTTGAATGGTATTCACTCTCAATTAATGATGGATGATTTGATGAGATGGATGCATCAATATTAAAATCAATTGTATTATTTATAGAATAGTTTAAAGCAACATTGAAATGATAGTCACCGGCATTTCTTCCTAAAATATTATACTCGAAAAGTGAAGACAAATGAATGTTAGACTTAAAATAAAGATTTAACTCACCACCGGGAATTGCTGATTGCAAATTTTGATCTATTCCGTTATTTTGTGTAGAGAAAATCTGGTGTCGAAAAAAAACATTGCCATCCCACATTAGATTATGCTTCAATGAATCACGATTCAGTTTAGTCAACCGCACTTCATTCATAATCCGATCGACTCTGAAAGTGTCTCTCACATTTTCCCATTCAAGCGTGTCAGCTACATAGTAAGGGCCATCATTTGCATAATCATAAAACCAATAACTTCTTCTCTCCCACTCAAACCTTTCCTGCAATCTTAATTTTGGAATTACTTTACGGTAAGAGTTAGAATCCTTTTTATTTGCTTCAACCCATTTGCCAAAATGTAAAATATTGAGCACCATAATCTCATCATTCTTCCAGGTAGTTCTTGCCGAGTCGAGATTAATATCGGCAAGTGTTTTATCAAATAACACGGTATCGCCAAATAAATCTTCATTCTTAACGCCGCCATTTTCATCTGTCTTTAAACTGTTGAGCACATAGGCTGCAACACATTGGTATTTGTTGCTGTTGGTTTTGAAATGAAGGAATCCATCCAAGTTGCTGATGCGCGATTCCTGCCGCTGGTACCAGCCATTAGTTCTAAACCGATTGAAATTAATACCGAGAGAAAGATTTCGATTTATGCTTTGCGCATGATCAATATTTACCAGCAATTCACTCTTTGAGCCTTGCTGATAATGAAATGCGGTGTAAGGTTCTATGGTATTGTAAAACTTTACATCTTCCATTCTTCTCCAATAAAAATCATAAGCATGAAAACCAATATCAATATCGGGGCTTAGCGATGGATTGTAAAATTTAAATGTAGCAGGTGCCCCAAGAAATCCATTGTGCAATAAAGCGAAGTGTTGTTCGGCCGGATTAAATCGATGAAAATTTCCGATCGCAGTATCAATCGGGATCAGTGAATCGGGATCATTAATAAGTGCAAAGCGAGTTAACTCGGGATAGTAGCGATATGAAGTATCTTGTGCTAATGATGTTTTTAAAAAAATAAGTGAAATGAAAATTGCAGTAAATAAAATTTTGAGAACGAAGCGGGAACAACTTTTCTGTTTCAAGTGATATTTCAATTTCGGTATTTGTAATTGACTCATCAAATTAATTGTAACAATTCTCTTAAAAGCAATGTCATCTTAGGCCCGGCTTCTTTTGCGGCCTTCACAACATCAGCATGCGATACTTTTTGCGGAACAACAGGATTGCCTTCATCTGTAATAACCGATACACAAAAAATTTTCATGCCCATGTGGTTTGCAACAATTACTTCTGGCACTGTACTCATACCAACTGCATCGCCACCAATAATTCTCATGTACTTGTACTCAGCAGGTGTTTCAAATGTAGGTCCGGTAACTCCTACGTAAACCCCAGTTTGCAATTTGAAATTATTCTTCTCTGCAATAGTTTTTGCTTTCTCAATCAATGCGCGATCATAAACTGAATGCTGATCGGGAAAACGAGTGCCTAATTCATCTTCGTTTTTTCCTCGCAATGGATGGTCTGAATTCAGATTGATATGATCATTAATTGCAACCAAATCACCAACCTTAAAATCGGGATTTAAACCACCACTGGCATTGGTAATAAAAATTGTTTCGGCGCCAAGTTGTTTCATTACCCTAACAGGAAAAGTTACTTGTTGCAATGAATATCCTTCGTAATAATGAAACCTGCCTTGCATTACCACTACTCCTTTATTGTTCCAACTACCCAGCAACAGTTTCCCCGAATGCCCAATCACAGTGCTTACAGGAAAATGGGGAATTGAAGCATAATCAATTTCCTGATCAACAAGAATGTCGCTCACAGTTTCTCCTAATCCGCTTCCTAAAACCAAAGCAACTTCAGGTTTTAATTTCGTTTTGCTTCTGATAAAATCAACGGCCTCTTTTATTTGATTTGTTAGCTCGCTCATAAATTTTCCTCTGCCAGTTTGCTTTTTACAAAATCAAGAACGATAGAATCGAACTTTTCTTTTTCAGCAGGTAAAAATGCC
>JBKJNS010000209.1:0-2698 GCA_046593455.1 Chitinophagales bacterium
CAGGTTGCATCGGGAATATACTTCCATAGATCTTGCTTATACGCACCACCACTAAGTCCACCAAAGAGCCACATGTTTCCGTCATTATCAAACCATGTGGTACTTCCCATTCGTTGCCCTGGCTTATTCAATATATCAGCAACTCCTTTAATGCCATAATGAAGATTGCAATTCGAGCCAAGTAATGCCCAGTCATTCGGCTGTGGCCGATATATCCATAAATCACAAAAAGTAGTTCCCAAATGATTATGCCCTCCGTACATCATCACATTGCCACACTTATCTTTCACACATGCGCGATTCTCCCACCGTGCTTCGGGAATGTAAGAGGTGGAAAATTCACATTCTGCTCCCGCAATTGAGAGATTATTAAATCCTGAATCCCCACCAACCCATGCCCACTCATTTGTGGAGGGAGTATACTTCCAAAGATCATTGAATGAGAAGTTACCGTAAAAAGTAGATTGTGTTCCTCCGAAGAGCCAAAAATTATTTTGATCATCACTCCATGAAGCATAACACATTCTTCCTCCCGGAGTGTTGTTTACATCAGGTACTCCTTTAATACCATATTCCGGCTTTGCATAATCATTAAGAACTGTATCGCCATTCATGACCGTCCATTTCAACGTGCTTACATCATACTTCCACAGAGATGAAATTGAGAGCCCGGTTTGGCCGCCATAAAAAAACAGGTTACCGTTAACATCCACCCAACTTGCATTTGTCTCAGTAACAAATCCGGGTTTGGGAGAACCATTCGATCCCATCCATGTCCACTGATTGATTACAGGATCGTACTTCCACATGTCATCAGCAACACTACCGTAGCCACCCATGAGCCAGAATTTTCCATTGTTATCTGTCCAACTTAGTCCTCCCCAATACCTAAAACCCGGAGTATTATTTGGAGAAGGGATTCCTTTTACTCCGGTAACCGGCGGACTGTTAAAAGTATTATCACCGTGCATCCAAATCCAGTTTTGAGATGTGATGTCAAATTTCCATAAATCATTATACCCTTGATAGCTTGAATTGGAGATGCCGCTGTAAATCCAAAAGTTTCCATCGCTGTCTTGCCAATGAAAATAGGAATATTTTATTGAAGGATTATTTTGAGGGGCACCAACACCTTTTGTTCCCCACACCGGTGTTGAAGAAGAAAGTGTGTCGCCTTTCATCCATGCCCATTGACCGGATTGAGAAAATGAATTTAACGAAATGAGCGAGAGAATTAGAATTGGAAAGAAATTTTTCATGGTATAGAAATTATCTTTCTGAAAGGTACGGAAATAGTTGGAAGTCGGAAGTCCTTAGTCGTTAGTGGGATTTCACTTGATGAAAATTTTCTTCACCCATTGCTCACCATCCTTTTTCACTTGAAGAAAATAAATTCCTGAAGCATAATCTTCAACATTCAAAATTGTTGTGGTGTTTTCTGCGGTGAGCTGTTGTTTTAATTTTCCAAGAACATCGTAGAGAAAAATTTCGCTGCCAACTAAAGAAGCATTGAGTTGAATGATGATGTTGACTGATGACGGATTAGGATAAACTTCAAACAACAAATTGTTTTCTTCTTCACTTAATTTAGCCGGAAGTGTAGTAAAGTTTTGTGTTGCACTCCAACCCGATTTTCCTAAATTAAGATCGGTACAAACAGATTTTACTTGCCAATCATACTGTGTGTTTGACAAAAGTGATTTAAGTTTTTTGTAAGTATTGGTTGCAGAAGTTTTTGTCCAGATGGTAGTGCCTGTAACACGGTATTGAACTTTGTACTTATTAGCTGCGCTTACATTGTCCCAATGAATTTTTGCTGAATTTTTTGTAAGCTCATCCGTAAATTCTCCTATAGGAATGTCGCAGGTAAATGCGCAAGCATTGCTCATGCAGGTTGCATCGGGAATATACTTCCATAACTTTTGCCCACTACTTCCGAACATCCACATATTTCCATCGTGATCAAACCATGTAATTGAACCATGGAACCCCCCGGGCGAATTCTCCTGAGAAGGAACTCCTTTGATTCCATGATGATAAATAGTTGTATCAGCTAATAAAGCCCAGTCATTAAACTTGGGGCGATAAATCCAACTGTCGTAATAGTAATCACTGGGAGATGTTGAGCGGCGACCGCCATGCATCCAGATGTTGCCGCATAAATCTTTAACACAGGCGCGATTCCAATAGCGTGCACCCGGAATATATGTTGTAGAAAATTCACAGAGATTGCCTTCAACTCCTGCTTTATCAACTGCTGAATCGCCTCCCATCCACGACCATGTTTGATCAATGAGATTGTATTTCCAAAGATCATTTCGCGCATGCGTGGGACTCATGGTAATGTTATCTCTTAATCCACCGAAGAGCATAAAATTTCCATCATCATCTTTCCATGCAGCATTGCACCATCGTCCACCGGGCATATTAGAAACGGAGGGCACGCCGAGTGTTCCATAAACAGGAACTGCATTGTAAATGTTTGCCCCACTCATCCACGTCCATTCATTTGTACCTGTATTAAATTTCCAGAGTGCTGAATTACTAAAACTTGCGTTACCAAAAAACCAAAGATTATTCTGATCATCAACCCATGAGGCATCGTTTTGATCGCTGCTTCCCGGAGTGTTTGAAGGAGATGACACCTGATAAGTTCCATAGACAGGTGAGTTATTTGTTTGTGAACCCGCCATCCATG
>JBKJNS010000317.1:0-4020 GCA_046593455.1 Chitinophagales bacterium
CAAATCCAATTGGTATTTACTTTTTTTTCTGCTGCCTTAAATTGTTGCGGAGTAATTCCTGTGAATGCGGTGATGTAGATGTAAGGTTGGTTCTCAATGTTCTCTATATAAATCTGCTCGCAATCTTTTGCTTCAATATTTATTTTTTGAGCGAGTTGAACCAAATCATGTTGTTGCAAAGTGTTGCGTAGTGAATAAGAATTTGCATAGTTGTAAATGAAAACGCCTGCGTTAATAATTAATATAGAAAAAAAGAAAAAGAAAATGCGCTGCCTGATTATTTCTTTCATAAAAAATCTTACAAGAAAAATTATTCCTGCAGCCGAAATCAACGGAGCCAGCATCATAAACCCTGATGCACGAAGCGAGTGCGGGTTAGTATTTGTAATTGCTGCCGGAAGAATTGAAATGAAGATAAGAACGTAAATGAAATAGAATGGAAATTTATTAGTGATAGAAATTCGGTTTAAAAAAATGATTCCGCAGATAAAAAACAGGAACTCTGTAGGAAGCAACCTTGCTGAAGTAAAAAAGTTTGGTATTCCGGAAGTGAAAAACAAGTACACCGGATTAAGATTCATAAAAATATTTTCAATTACTTCTTTTAGAAAAGCAAGCGGCGATTCGAATGAAATAATTTCATGTTCGCTTCTGGCAAAAAACAAATCTTGATGATTGAAAAGAAAAAGTAATTGTGGAAGCGCACCTAATCCAACAGAAAAAATCAGCAGCGGAATTTTTTGGAGTGATTGTTTTAATCCTGAAGAAAATAAAATATCGAGTGCAATAAAAATTGCAATTAAAAAACCTGTGAGTTTTGTTGCCTGATAGGCATTGACAGAAAAACCGGTAACAAATCCAAGAAGAAATAAACTCTTCCATTCAAAAATTTTGCTTCTGCTTCTATTCCAAAGTAACATGATCGACAATAAGAAAATTGAAGGAAGCATGGTACCCTCATGCGCCATTCGGGAAAAAATTAAATGCCATGGAGAAAAAGTTGCGACTACCAATGCTGCAAGCGCAAAGTTTTTTCCTCCAAAATCTTTTGCAAAAAGGTACAATAGAATCAGTGAAAGAATTCCAAGAATGGCGGCAATAATTCTTCCATTCAAAATTGAATAGCCAAATAATTTGAACCCTGCAGCAAGCAGCCATGGCATAAGCGAAGGGCGATAATCACCTCTGCCAAATCCTCTTACTGTTGCAATGTCAGCATCACCCGAACGATCCTTACCTGTTTCGGAAATAGAGTAGCCATCATAAATATTTGAAAGTTCATCGAGGTTAATGAGTAACGGGTATTGATCTAATTGAAAGAGTCGCAGAAAAGATGCTACAGCAAAAATCATTATCACCAGCATGAAGTAGTATTTTCCACCGAATGGTTTTTCTCCGTTCATTTCCACAGTAAAGCTAATTAAGAAGATGAAAAATGATATTTCTTTTTGCTTTAAAATTTACCAATCATTCAAGTGTTATAAAAGAGTTTTGTGCTTTTATGTTTCAAAGTGATAAAAGTCATTGTAGCATTTGATAGCTGTTGTTTGTTTTGCAAATAAATGTTCACAAAAGAATAATACGAAAATGAAAATTTTACTGCTACATTTAATCTTCTAAAACTAAAAACAAAACCCCATGAAAAACTTACGTACGCTTATTTTTACTCTTGTTGCTTTGAGCTTTTGTGCTTCGTTGCAAGCTCAAAAAATTAATCAGCACTTAACCGGTTCTCAAGCATCAACTATTATAAAAGGAGCTAAACAAGTAACTGTTAATGCAACAAGAAACTCAATATCATTTCTTCGCTTAAACGAATCAGAAAACATTTCCGAAGCAAATTCCCGCACCTGGTTGAAGAGCGAAGTATTAAAAGCAAGAGCTGATGATAATTTAATTCAGTACCAGCAATTCAATGATAAGGTTGGAATGAGTCACATTCGAAACAGGCAGCATTACAAAGGAGTGCCGGTTGAATACGGAGTTTACTACGTTCACTCAATGGCTGGCAAAGTGCAATCTGCCAATGGAGAATGGTATGAAGGAATTAATATTTCTGTAACGCCATCATTGAATGCAAAGCAAGCGTATGACAATGCTTGTAAATACATGAATGCAAAAACATGGTGGCATGCAGAAGAAGAAGTTGATAATAACAAGTTGATGATTCTTCCTGTTGATGATGAATATAAACTCATTTACAAATGCGATGTTTCATCACTGGTTCCGCGTGACCGACAATGGATTTATGTAGATGCTCAAACCGGCGCCATCGTAAAAACTGAATCGCGCATTCATCATACCGATGTGGAAGGCACTGCAGTAACCGCATATTGCGGAATAGCAAATATTGTATCAGATAGTTTTCAAACCAATAAATTCAGACTTCGTGAATATTCAAGAGGTGCAGGTGTTGAAACATTTAATGGGTCGGAACCAAATGATTTTACAAGCACAACAAAAGATTGGGACTACAATGGGGGATTCGATCAATATGCTTTAGATGCACATTTTGGGGCAGAGGCAACTTATGATTACTTCAATGATAATTATGGATGGAAATCTGTTGATGGCGCAGGCACACAAAAACTAAAAAGTTTGGTTCATGCCGGTCAAGGCATCAATGCATTTTGGGATGGAACCTACATGAGTTATCTTGATGGTGATGCCTCGAACGGCAATCAACCGCTTACTTCAATGGAAGTTTGCGGGCATGAGTTAACTCATGGTGTTACAGAACATTCTTCAGGGTTGGTTTATTCATGTGAGAGTGGTGGAATCAATGAATCAATGAGTGATATTTTCGGGTGCACCATTAGATTTCTTTATACTGAATTTGGAACATGGTACCTCGGTGATCAATGGGATTACATTATACGAAACATGGCGAACCCAAATGAATACAACAACCCTGATTGCTATGAGGGAACATTCTGGTCAACCTGCCCCGAAGTTCACAGCGGAAGCGGTGTTGGAAATTTTTGGTATTACCTGCTTGTTGAAGGTGGCTCCGATGTAAATGATGTTGGCAACAGTTATTACGTAGAAGGTATAGGATTGGTTGATGCAGGTGCAATTGCTTTTAGAACTAATACAGTTTACTTAACTCCCAATTCGCAGTATGCTGATATGTATGATCTTTCAATTCAATCATCATTAGATCTG
Organism: Chitinophagales bacterium; assembly: GCA_046593455.1. Lineage (GTDB taxonomy): Bacteria > Bacteroidota > Bacteroidia > Chitinophagales > UBA10324 > JAJAYG01. The sequence goes on from JBKJNS010000317.1 coordinate 3,166, forward strand.
TTTGGCGACTGCACGCCGCAAACAATTAACACAGCAAATGCCGGGTATGCAGTAAATATTGGCGGACCTTTTTCGGGCGGCGTAAATGCAATCTTTACTGCTGATCAATCTTCATTTTGCAGTTTACCTGCTACAGTAAATTTTATTAACGGAAGCACCAATGCAACCGATTATTTTTGGGACTTTGGTGACGGAACCACATCAACTGAATTGAATCCTTCGCACAATTATAATTCGATTGGTGACTATACAGTTTCATTAATTGTAAACGGTTATTCTTTATGCAACACAACTGACACAACTGTTAAATTAAACTTTGTTCATACACAAAATATCGGGGCGCCTGTTGCTCCTTCTTGTATCCCTGTTGCTTCATTGCCAGGCCCTAAGTTTGGAATTTTTAATTTCACTCTTGCCGACATTAACAACACAACATCGAATTCAACAGAGGGCTACCAGGATTTTTCATGTTCTGCGTTTACAAAACTTACTACTGGTGTAACGTATAACGGAACAATCAAGCTGAGCGCAAAAGCAGATGATGCCCGCATGTGGATTGACTATAGCGGTGATGGAATTTTTACAAATGATGAACTCATTTATTCTGTTGACAATGCAACAGGTGTAGTTTCATTTTCTCTAGCTGTTCCTGAAAATGCAATGCTTAATACTCCATTGAGATTAAGAATTATTGAAGACAAGCAAAGCAGTACGATTACTGATGCCTGCTTTAATCCCGATCGTGGTCAGTGTGAAGATTACATGGTTTACTTTGTTGCTCCCGCAATTACACCTGTTGCCGATTTTGTTGCAAGCGCAACCATCATCAACGAAGGTGAGATGGTGAATTTTACC
>JBKJNS010000023.1:0-3500 GCA_046593455.1 Chitinophagales bacterium
TTCTACCTATTCGACCAAGCATTTTATTCATTCGACCACCATCATAACTTTCATAGCAATATGTTTTTAGATTTGCGGCTCACAAATTTTAAAACGAATGAAAAAGATTTTATCTCTCTGGCTGATTGTTTTCTTTTCAGTTATTGTTACGCAGGCGCAAAGCAAACTGCCTTCAAATTTTTTCTTTACCACTCTTAGCAATGGCTTACAAGTATTGGTAATTGAAGATAATAGTGTTGCTGTTGCCACCATTGAAATTGCAGTTCACAACGGATCATTCACCGAAGATTCACAATACAATGGACTTTCACATTTGTATGAGCACATGTTTTTTAAAGCCAACAAAGACATTCCATCACAAGAACTTTACTTAAAAAGATTAAGTGAGTTGGGAATCACATTAGGCCCAAGTGCAAACGGAACTACCAGTGAAGAGCGCGTAAATTATTATATCACACTTAGCAGTGCCAAGTTGGATGAAGGTTTAAAATTCATGAACAGTGCGATCCGCTATCCGCTTTTTCTACCCGAAGAAATGAAGAAAGAAAACCCGGTGGTAGATGGTGAATTTCAACGGGGAGAATCGAGCCCGGCTTTCGGGTTGTTTCAGGATTTTAATAAAAACATGTGGGGCGATTTGGCAACCCGTAAAAATGCCATCGGTATCCATGATATTATTTTAACTGCCACACCCGAAAAGATGCGCATTATACAAGGCAAATATTATAGCCCTAACAATTCGCTGCTAACTATTGCAGGCGATGTAAAGCACGATGAAGTGTTTGCAAAAGTAAAAGCACTCTATGGCGACTGGCAATCTTCGGGCTTTGACCCGATCGCTAAGTATGCGATACCGGAATTTAAACCCCTTACAGAAAATAAAACTTTTGTTACTCTAAGCCCGAATGCAAGAATGCCAATGGTAATGATGGGCTGGCACGGACCCGATACCCGCAATGATGTTAAAGCAACTTATGCTGCTGATGTTTTTTCTTTCATTGTTTCACAGTCTGCTTCTAAGTTTCAGCAACAGTTAGTCGACAGCGGTTTGGCTTATCAGGTTTCATTTGGTTACCAGACTTGTAAATATGTTGGACCTATTCAACTCTTTCTTGTACCCAATCCTGCAAAATTGAAAGAGTGTATGAAGGAAGTGCAAAATCAAATTAATCAGTGGGATTACAGCGATTATTTCTCTGATGAAATGCTGGAGACTGCAAAGAATCAATTGGTGATCTCACAGGTTTATGATGAAGAAAAAACTTCGAACTATGTTCACACAGTTTCATTTTGGTGGGCAAGCGCCAGCATTGATTATTACACCACTTACATTGATAATCTGAAATCTGTTACACGCGACGACATCAGAAATTATGTAAATAAATACATCAAAGGAAAACCAATGGTTGCAGGCATTTTACTTTCGCCCGATATGCAAACCAAAATGGGCATCACCGATTTTAATCAACTTCTTAAGTAAAAAGAATTTTTTTCTTCAGGAAAAATTCACTTCAAAAAAAACAACATGAAAAACTTATCATTAAAATTCATAATCACCATTGCACTCTTCACAACGTTTGCATCAAATACATTTTCCCAAACAAAAGAGTTTACTGTGGATGGCATTAAAGTTTATTACAAACAAATCCCTAAACAAATAATCAGTGTGCGATTATTTATTTCGGGTGGAACCAATAACTACTCACTCGATCAGCAGGGAATTGAATCACTTGCATTGAGTGTTGCAATGAATGGCGGCACTACTTCAAAACCAAAAAATGTATTTAATACCGAAGCCGAAAAAATCGGGACTTCATTCGGTTCATCATCATCATTGGATTACAGTGAAGTGAACATGACCTGCATTAAACCCTTCTGGGAAAAAAGTTGGGCCTTGTTTGCAGATGCTGTAATGAATCCCGCTTTTAATGCTGAAGATTTTGACATTATAAAATCACAGGCAATTTCGGGAGCTAAACAGAGAGAAGAAAGTCCTGATGCAGCTTTGCAGGAAGCTTCAATGTCCAATGTATTTAAAGGCAGAAGCTATGAGAAGGTTGCAAACGGAACTTCGGGATCGCTCGAAAAAATTACTTCTGATGCGGCTTTCGCTTACTACAAAAATCTGATTGGAAAATCGCGTTGCTTTTTAGTAGTAGTTGGAAACTTAACACAGGAAGAAGTAACTGCAAAAATAAAAGCGACCTTATCAAAATTGCCTGCGGGCACAGCAGCAAAAATGAGCCCGGCAGTTAAAATTACACAGGGTAAAGAATTGGTAATTGAAAGAGACATTGCAACAAATTACGTGATGGGAATTATGTCATCTCCTTCAATGCTTGCAAGTGAAGGCGTTGCAATGATGGTGGCAATGAATGTAATTGATGATTATCTTTTTCTTGAAATAAGAACCAAACGCGGTTTGTCTTATGCACCGAATGGTGGTTACAATACAAATGCAATTACATCACCATACAGCATGATCTATGCATCAACTGACTCCCCTAAAAAAGTTATTCAGGTAATGGTTGATCTTTTGAACAATGCTAAAGAGAATGGAATTTCGCAGGAAGAAATTGACAATAAGAAAAAAGAATTCTTAACAACCTACCTGATGGGGCTCGAAACTTCTGCTTCACAGTCCAGTGCAATTGGCAGATGGGCTGTGCGTGGAGATGTTAAGGGGTATGAAGATTTTACGAATCGCGTGAATGCAGTAACGGTAAAAGATGTGAATCGAGTGATTGACCAAAACACCAATGCAATCATCTGGACATACCTTGGAAAGAAGAGCGATGTTACTGATGCTGATTTTAAGCAAACAACAATCTTCAAGAACAAACCGTACTAGAAAATTAAGAATTAGGAATTAGGAATTAAGAATCTCGCGACTCAATTGAGTTGCGAGATTTTTTTGTGCATTTAATAAAATAAAATTTCCTGCAATTATTTTATAACATATTCGTATTGTATTGAAATGAAAAAATTACTGCTCCGGTTTCTTGCGATTTCGCTGCTGCTTTGTATCGCAGTTTATTCATATCTCATCTTAATTCCAAAACATTATTCAGTTCCACAACTAAAAGAAAGAGTAGGCTTACAATTCTGGAATTTATCTACAGGTTCAAAAATCGCATTCACAAAAATTGAATCGGTTGGGGAAAAGAAACCTTACCCGATTATTTATTTACATGGAGGCCCCGGTGGATTTATCACCGATAGAAATATTGCAACCCTTTCCCCACTTGTTGCAGATGGATTTGATGTTTACCTCTATGATCAAATAGGCAGCGGACGTTCTTCTCACCTGAAAAATATCTCTGATTATACCGCTCTGCGACATGAAAATGATTTGGAAAAAATTGTAAAAGAAATTGGTAAGGAGAAAGTAATTCTCATAGGGCAATCGTGGGGAGCAATTTTAGCAGTAATGTTTGCTGCTGACCACCCAGAACAAGTTGCAAAAATAATTTTCACTTCACCCGGCCCCATTCAACCTG
>JBKJNS010000132.1:0-3178 GCA_046593455.1 Chitinophagales bacterium
TGTGGGTGTCCAGCCAAAAAAATCTACAATCCACATAGCAGCAATAAAACCAATAGTGCCCCAAACTCTTATGGGCGGAAAATCCTTTACAATATTGAATCCTTTGTTTTCGAGTATGATGTATGAGACTGTATTGTTCAATGCGATCGTGGGCATGTAAAACATAGAGTTGAGTAACATCACCCAGAAAAAAGTATTGGGATCGGTGATGGTTGATGAATAGAATAAAAGTATGGCGCCTATTAGGTGACACAACCCCAAAACGCGTTCAGCATTGATCCATTTATCAGCCACAATGCCCAGCAGCGCAGGCATAAAAAGCGATGCAATACCTAAGGTAGAAAACACAGCACCAATTTGAGCGCCGCTGAAATGCAACGTGCCGCCTAAATAATTTCCTATTGAAATCAGCCATGCTCCCCAAATAAAAAATTGCAGGAAGTTCATGATGATGAGGCGGTGCTTGATATTCATAGTTGGATTTTCTTTGGGGAAAGATGGGGATTAAATTTTGAATTTAATGTTGAATGTCTTCATAAAATTTTAACACAGAGAAAAATGAGATACTAAGTTCACAGAGTGCTTTTTTTCTGTGATCTCTGTGTTTTTTTTCTCTGTGATCTCTGTGGTAAAAATTAATTTTAAAAGAAGTTCCTTATCAGCAGAATTTTTCCAGTGTAATTTTGGAACTGAAAAAATTTTACTTCTACTCACAAACATGAGCGACAATCAGAAACCTCTTATCCTCTTCGATGGCGTTTGCAATCTGTGCAATGGTTTTGTGCAGTTTGTAATCGTGCGCGACCCTGAAGCAAAATTTATGTTCGCCTCGCTGCAATCAGATGAAGGACAAAAAATTCTTTCAACACATCATCTTCCTACCAAACATTTTAAAACCATCATCTTAATTAAAGAGGAGAAAATTTTTACCCGCAGCGATGCTGTTTTGCAGATTGCAAAAGATTTAAAAGGATGGAAATGGCTTTACATCACCCGTTTTATTCCGGCATTTATTCGCAATGGCGTTTACAATTTTGTATCGGAGCATCGATATAAAATTTTTGGCGAAAGGGAAAGTTGTATGCTGCCGACAAAGGAATTGAGGGGGAGGTTTTTGTAGGGCTGAATACTGGAATTAAAATTTTGGTTTGAGTATTTTTAGCAGCAGATGATCTCCGTAATTGCTTAGAAATATAAATAAAATTTAAATAGTTACCGACTAAACTGGAAATATGAAAGCGTGTTTACGCCAACGCTTTAATTAAAGACAACTTTAAACGTCATGACAAGACAAGAAGCTGAAATAATCTTACAACGAACTTTCAAACTCCCGAAGTTTTATGACCAACAGTGGGAATCAATTGAAAAAATTCTCAAAGGCGAAAGAGTTTTGCTAATTGAAAAAACTGGTTTCGGAAAATCACTTTGCTTTCAATTTCCTGCAACAATTTTCAAAGGGACAACAGTAATTTTTTCTCCCCTAATTGCGTTGATGCGTGACCAAGTAAAAAAACTCAATGCACTTGGCATTGCTGCCAAGTGTATCAATAGCGAACAAACACCCGCAGAAAATTCTCAAATAATAAATGATGCTAAGCAAGGAAAAATCAAAATACTTTACATCGCACCTGAAAGACAAGAGAACAGCGAATGGATTGAAGCGACAAGAGAAATGAATTTATCAATGGTTGTAGTTGATGAAGCACATTGCATTTCAGTTTGGGGACACGACTTCAGACCAGCTTTCAGAAGAATAATAAATCTTGTAAAACTTTTACCGCAAGGACTTCCAGTTCTTGCGACAACAGCCACGGCAACAAAAAGAGTTGAACAAGATGTTGCTTTGCAAATCGGTGGTAACATCACAACCATTAGAGGCAACTTAATGAGAGATAATTTCAAGTTGTTTGTTGTGAAAGTAAATTCCGAAGATGAAAAACTAATTTGGTTAGGAAAGAATTTGGACAAAATTCCAGGTTCAGGAATTCTTTATACAGGAGCAAGAGTTGACACAGAAATTTATTCAAGGTGGTTTGAGCATTTAAAAATTTCTTCTACTGGTTACAATGCAGGACTTGACCCCGAATCAAGAATCGAAATTGAAAATGGTTTGATGAACAATCAATGGAAGGTTATCATTTCAACCAACGCTTTGGGGATGGGAATTGACAAACCCGACATTCGTTTTATTATTCACACACAAATTCCGCAATCGCCAATTCATTACTATCAAGAAATTGGCAGAGCAGGCAGAGATGGACAACCTGCTTACATCATTCTCTTTTACAATCCCGAAGACAGAAAATTACCCGAAGCATTTATTGAAGGTGGAAGACCTTCAATAAAAAAATACGAAAAAGTAGTTGCAGCAATTAAATTAGAAATGCTTGGCGAAAGAGATTTAATGAGAAGGACAAACCTCAAACAAAACCAAATCAGAGTAATTAAAGCAGACCTTATTGAGCAAGGAATAATTCGTGAGGTAACGATTGGCAAAAGCAAAAAGTTTGAGTTTGTTCCAAACTCACAAGCATTGAACACAAAAGCATTTGAAGAACTTCGTAACTCAAAAACAAAAGACCTTGACAACATGATTCAGTATGTTGAAACAACTGAATCAAGAATGAAATTTCTTTGCGATTATTTAGGCGACACTTCAAATCATACTTTTACAAATTGCGACAACACAGGAGAGAAAAAGATTACAGTAATTGTTCCGCCAGAATGGACAGAGAAGCTTCAAAATTTTAGAGAAGATTATTTCCCCGAGTTACAAGTTGAAGTCAAAGGTTCAAACATTGTGAACGGAGTGGCTTCATCTTACTATGGAGTTTCAACTGTTGGTTCAGCACTTCATCGTTCAAAATATGAAGGCGGTGGCGAATTTCCCAACTTTCTATTGAGTTTAATATTAAAAGCATTTAGAAAAAAATTCGGACAAGAAATTTTTGATTTGGTGGTTTATGTTCCGCCAACAACATCAGGCGACTTAGTAAAAAACTTCGCAACTAAAGTTGCTCAAGTTTTAAATTTTCCAATCTCACACAATCTTGTAAAAAGTAGGGAAACACAAATGCAAAAGGTTTTTGAAAACAGTTATCTCAAAACAGATAATGTGCACGGAGCTTTCACATTCGCATTCCCAGCCGAGGTTAGCGGAAAAAGCATTTTACTCATT
>JBKJNS010000083.1:0-9495 GCA_046593455.1 Chitinophagales bacterium
CGCAATACCAATTATAAACACGTTTGCCAGGGTTGCATCCATCATAAACAAAACGATCATTGCAATAATTAGAAAGATGATATCGCCTGCGAAGGCAATAATTCCTTTGCTTACTAATTTTTGAATGGAAGAAAGATCACCACTGTAGCGCATTAAATATTTACCACCGGTTTTGTTTTTAAAACTATCGATGGTATGGCTCAACTGCTGATGGAATAGTTTCTCCCTCAGTTCTTTCGAAAAATATTCTGCAATTAATCCCGATAGAAAAGATGAAACGTAGGTGGTTAAGGCCGTTAATAACAGCAGCGAAAGAAAAAAGATAAAATACTGTTGAATAGAATCAATGTGCAAGCCCAGCTCATCAAAAAACAATCCCTTAACTGAATGTGAATCATTCAATGCAAGTTCATAAAACTTGCCGATGCTTAAAGGAATTAAGACAGTAAGTATTGAGCCAACAATAACTGAAAGCAAAATTGCTGCTGACAATAATTGATGGCGCTTTATAAAATCAACTACCAAATGTTTGGCGGTATATTTCATGCTGCTACAAGATCATGAGACATGATGAGGTTATTAAATTCACCCGACATGATTTGATCGATATTTAAAACTGCAAGATTAAAATTATTTTTCACCTCTTCAATCAGCAATGGACTCATGGTAAATCTTCCGCTGATTAAGGTGGGAGTAATTCCAAAACTTTGTAGCATTTCAACACCTTGAAAAGCGCTTAAACTGTCGCCGCAACTAAAAACAACAGAATGAATGGTTGCCATAAATTCTTTTGACTTCAAAAGGAAATTAGTTTCGCGTTGCAACAAACCGTCTGCAATTTCCATAACAATAATATCAGGGTTTTCTGCACTTACTTTCATAATTAAAGTTTGATACAAATCAAGCAGCTCTTCTTTATCGCACATGAATGTTGAAGGGAATCCCATATCACTGAAGTCGCAAGCCACCTCTGCGCCACAATCCCAAACAAAGTCTTTGTCTTTTGTATAACAAGTGCCGGTAAATTTTATGAAGGCAACTTTTTTCCCTTTAATACTTAACCCGCGTGCAATGCTCCCCGCTGTAGTTGTTTTTCCGCTATCCATTGTTGAACCTATGGAGAGAATAACTTTTGCATTGTTGGGAACAAGCCCCTCAAATGGAAGCCGGTTTTTACGATACCATTTTGTGTTGATCACTTTTCCTTTTTCATCACAGCAGTAACCCACCAACTTAATTTTTGTAGGTTCAATGTGCTTGAGTGATTGGTTCTTTGATTTTACTACACCAATTGCACCACCTGCTCCAAGAATGTCATACAATTCCATTGGCTCTTCGGGCACGTAACCTTCAAATTGCGAAGTGGCATAACGATCGGCAAAGGCTGCCATAATACGGTCGCCTTCAAAGATGGCATTGTTTCGTTTATCCTCTCCCTGAATTTGTTCATGGCGGCCAATAGTTACAACTTCAAAGATTGCAACATCACCGGCAAACGGGCAGTAAGTTCCGTTAAGGTTGCTGTTAACTGTGTACTGTTGTACATCTTTTGTTACGATTGATTTTTTAATACGCATAGTTTGGAGTTTTTAATTTTTGTTTTGAAGAATGATTTTTTGTGAATAAATGAGTTGATCATTTTGAGATATATGGCAGAGATAAATTCCATCATTAACTTCTTTTGGTAATGAAATATATGATTCTGACGCAGTGAGTAAAGATTGATAAACAAGTCTGCCGGTTACGTCAAATAATTCCAAATGCTTCTCAACTTTTATTGAAGCAGAAACTGTAAAGTTTCCTTCAGATGGGTTAGGAAAAATGCTGATGTGATTATTATTAAATGTAATTTGATTGATACCGGTTACTTCATCATACTTGATCAAAAGCATATCTCGCTGCTTGCCATTTTCCCATGAGCTTCCTCCAACATAAAGTGTGTTGTTGATCACGTAAATAAAATTGGCAACATCAAAGGTGTCTGAAATTCCATTGTAACCTACCTGCCATTCCAAACTCCCATCATCGTTATAGCGAATGGTTTCAATATCATAATTGATATCAGTTGAAGTTCCGTTATTAGTATGGCAGGCAACGTAAACATTACCGAACTGATCGGTTGTGATTGCATCTGAAACATCATCCAGATTTTTAATACCGTTGAAAGTTGAAAGCCACGTTTGATTGCCGGTCTGATTATACTTAATTGCAATTGAATTAAGATTAACAGCAGCAGAATTATCAGCATCGGTAGTAGCAGCAACTATTATATTACCTGAAGGATCGAGTATGATTGCATCTCCAAAATCTCCGGCGCCATTATTAATTCTTTTTTCCCAAACAAAATTTCCTGCAGCATCATACTTGAGTGTGATAATGTCTGATGTATCATTTGCCGAAGCCGAGTTCCCTACCAGAAAAATATTTTCATTTGCATCAACCACCATCCCATTCACAATATCATTTCCAACTGAGCCATCATAAGTTTTTACCCATTGCTGAACACCACCGCTGTTGTACTTGAGTAATAAAATGTCGGTGTTGCTGCCATTAAATGTTCTTCCTGCAACATAAATATTTCCGGCAGAAGAAATTTTTAATATACTTCCGCGATCTGCACCGCCCGATGCGCCTGCATAATTCTTTGCCCAAACAAAATTTGCATTCATATCAAATTTTACTGTGGTGGCATCATCATTTGAATTGATGGTGGGATCACTGTCTGTTCTTCCTGTAATATAAAAATTACCATTTGCATCCATTTGCATATCATAGGCTTTATCATTTTCATGAGAAGGTGAATCATAGAAACGAAGCCATAGACTGTCGCCAAAAGAATTCCATTTCACAATTGTATAATCACCTGATGTGCCTGCATTTTTTGTAAAACCGGCTGCAACAAAATTTCCGGTTGCATCTATTGCGCAGGATTGCCCCTCATCTTCACTATCGGGTGATGTTCCGTTTACAAATGCAGTATAGAGCGTATCGCCATTGCTGTTAAGTTTAATTGAAAAGAAGTCGCGGTTATTTCCTCTTTGAACTGAATAGCCACTGAGGTAAATATTTCCTTCGGCATCCACTTTAATATCATGTAGATTATCTGAATTATCACCAATGCCATCAAAAGTTGAAATAAATTTTTGAGTACCAGCATTATCATATTTTATTGCCAATGCATTTCGCTGGCGGTTTGAATTTTCTTCGTAGCCGACTACATAAACATTTTCTGATGCATCAGTGATCAATGCATTTCCTTCATCATCATTTCCACCAATTCCGCTATAGGATTTTGACCACGTTAAAGTTCCGGAAGTAGAATAATCAAGCGTAATAATATCATTTGAAATTACAGGTGTATTATTCGCATCGCTGTAACCTGTAATAAAAAGATTACTTCCCGAAACCGCGATTGCAGTTGGGATATCATCATTGCCGGCAGCACCATCATATTCAATGGTCCATTGTTGCTGACCAGCGGCATTGTATTTAACAGTGCGAATGTTATTGTTAAGAAAAGCACCTGCATCGCCATCACTCATTCCGGTTACGTAAACACTTGAGGTTGCATCAACACAAATTGCAAGCGCCTGATCATCATCAAAATGATCATAAGCTATTGCCCACTGCTGCTGCCCGGCTGAATTATATTTTATGGTGTAGAAATCATGGTTGTTCCCATTGCTGCTGCGGCCGGTTACATAAATGTTGCTGTTTGCATCAATCGTCATTGCATAAGCACGATCGTTGTTGGTGCGGTCGCCATATTTTAACCACTGTTGATTTCCGTTTGTATCATACTTAATAGTCACATAATCATCATCACTTCCATTGTTGCTTCTTCCTGTAACATAAATATTATTTGAAACGTCTGCAACAACCTTAATTGATCTGTCAATTGCATCACCCAATCCATTGTATCTAACAACCCACAACTCATCACCGGCATTCGAATATTTAATAGTGAGGTAATCATCATTATTATTTCCTGTTTCATCAGCATCACTTTGGCCTGTTACAATCACATTCAGAATCGCATCGAGTGCAATTGAATTTGCCTGATCATATTGATTTGTAACTGCGTAGTTGTAAGTTTTTATCCAGGAGATATTTCCATTTTCATCCAACTTCATAGTGATGTAATCATTTCCTGCATCCTTGCTGTTTCCAAAACCGGTAACATAAACCGCTTGTGATGCATCAACAATAATTGCTGTTACTTCATCGGGTCCATTTCCTTCGTATGAGTATTCTTGCCTCCAGATAAAATTGCCCGAAGCATCAATTTTTTGGATAAGAAAATCACGATCGGTTCCAATGTTAACTGTTGAACCACCCAGATAAATATTGCCTGCCGCATCAGAAGTGATGCAAGTATAACGGTCATTGTAATCACCCTCACCATTAAACCGGTAAGACCATGAAGCAGTCGGCTGCGCCAAAAGCATGGTTGACATGCTTATGAGAACAGCCAACTGCAAACATGTTACCCCCAATCTTAAAATATTTTTTAACATTACTATTATTGATCTTGCTTAATGAGTTTGATTTCTTTTTGTTGATTGCCTTGTAATGCTTTAAGAATGTATATACCCGAAGGCAATTCATTTCCAAAGTTTAAATTGTTGTTTACAATTGGTTTTGCGGTATAAACTTTTTCACCCAATACGTTGAAAACATCAACGTAGATAGCATCTGTAGATCCGCTCACAAATTCAATATTGAATGATGAGGCAGATGGATTGGGTGATGCAAATATTGAGAATTCGCTTTCAACCATGCTAATTGCATCTTCATTTTTACAAACTATAGTTACTGTTTTTCCTGTTGAATTTTTTGAACAACCTTTATCGGTTGTAACAGTCACTTTAAAAGTACCGGCAGTTTTTGCCGTGTATGAAATGTTTGTTTCACCTGCCAAAATGCTTGATCCTTTTTTCCACTGGTAAGTGCAAGTGCATGAATTAGCAGTGAGAATAACACTGTCACCAGCGCAAATCGCTAATGAACCACTGGCTGTAATTGTTGCTGTTGCTTTAGGATTAACTACTACAGTAGCAGTATTTGAAAAAGCAGCAGCACAACTTCCATTGGTAACTTTTGCTTTATAATAGGTTGTAACTGTTTGTTTTGATTTAAAATAAGTTGATGAAGTAGCTCCTGAAATATCAGTGAATGTTAAATTATCGGTAGATGATTGCCACTGAATTGATCCTGTAAATCCTGTGAGCGTAATTGTTACTGCACCACTTCCACAAAGCGAAACCGGATTTGCGGTAGCAGTTCCCCCAATTGATACAGGGTTAATGGTAACAGTTGCTGTAGTTGAAAAAACAGAAGCGCATGACCCATCAGTAACTGATGCTCTGTAATAAGTGATAACTGTGAGCCCGGGTGTTGTATAGGAACTTGAGGTTGCTCCTGCAATATTTGAAAAGGAAATATTATCAGTTGAACTCTGCCATTGAATACTTCCAACATTTCCTGATAAAGAAATCACAGATGAAGTTCCGCTGCAAACAGCACTGGGAGTAGCCGATGCAGTTCCTCCAATACTCGTTGAGTTAGTGCTGACTTTAACCGTGTCATTTCTTGTGCAGCCCAATCCATTATCAGCGGTAACAACATAAGAAGTTGTAACTGTAGGATTAGCTACAGGATTTGAAATTGTTGTACTGGATAAACCGGTTGATGGACTCCACAAATATGTTGTACCGCCGGTGGCAAGTAATTGTGTGCTGCTACCCGGGCAAATTGAAACATCGGCACCTGCATATACAGGGGGCGGTGGGCAATACTTAAGTGTGATTGCATCTAAGCCTGCAGTACCCGAACCGTATGCATAACCTGCAGCATATAAGTATCCTGAAGCATCAATTGAAATTGCCCTCGAAACATCATCTCCGTTTCCTGCACCGTTGTATCGAGCATTCCAGGCATTTCTTCCGGTAGGATCATAGCAAAGTAAAATAATATCTGCAGATGTTCCTGATCCTTTGCTTTCGCCAGCACTATAAATATTTCCAAACAGGTCCGTGCTTATTGCATTACCACGATCGAGGCCATTTCCTGTTCCATTAAATATTGTTGCCCACTGCTGAGTACCTGTTGCTTTATCGTACTTAAGGGTAATAAGATTTGCCGTATCACCTGATGCTGACGGCGCTGTTCTTCCTGTAACATAAATTCCTGAAGAATTTCCGGTTACGCCATACGCTATATCATTCCAGTTACCCGATCCATTATAAGTGGTAGCCCATTGCTGAACACCACTTGAATTATATTTTACAACTACAATGTCATCTCCATTTGATGAGCTGCCTGAATTTCCAGCAACGTAACTATCAGTTCCATCAAAATAAATGTCTCTGGATTCATCATCTTTGTTTGCAACTCCAACATATTTGCTTGCCCATTGCTGTCCTAAGCCATTTCCATATTTTAAAGTTACAATGTCATAGTTAGTTCCGTTCCAACTTTTACCCGTTACTAAAACATAAGTTGATAATGCGAGCGGACTTGCATTAATAGCCATTTCAGTAGGCCTGTCACTGCCATTTGCCGAACCATTATAACGAGTTGCTGAAAGCTGCCCTCCTAAGGATGAATACTTTACTGTGGCAATATCATAATTCAAAACTTTCGAAGAAATATTTGCATCGCTATAGCCGGTAACAAACACCTGACCATTGGATGGGTTTACCGTGATTGCTGTTGCCACATCGGCTTCGTTGGCAAAATCATAACGTGCAGTCCATAGCGTATTTCCGAGCGAATCAAACTTTATTGTTATGTAATCATCACTTGTTCCTAATCCAATGCTTTGACCTGCTACAAAAATATTTTTACTCGTATCAAGTGTAATCGCTCTTCCTTCATCATCATCTTGTGAGAAATCATAAGTTTTAAACCAAACTGTTGCTCCCGATGAATTGATCTTGGCAAGAAATAAATCTCTTCTCATTTCGGGATTAAAAACATAACCCGTAACAAAAGTGTTTTTCTTAGAATCAACAATCATTGCCTGAACCTTATCGGTAAATTCGCCTTTACCATTATAGCTTTTAACCCACGAAGAAACTCCGGTTGAAACAGCGTACTTGATTATGGTTGCGTCTTTTTGTGTGGTTAAATTTTGTGTGCCTCCAACTACGTATAAATAAGTTGAACCATCGTAATAAAAGCCCTCAGCGATATCATCACTATTACTTGCTGTGCCATCATAATATACGGCCCATTGCTGTGCGCCGGTTGAATTGTATTTTATGGTAATGAAGTTATTTGCAACAATCGAAGCTAATGAATTCACATCACTTTTTCCGGTTACATAAACATTTCCAGTACCATCAACTGTCAGGTCATTTACATCTTCATCATTTAAAGCCGCATTGCCAAAAGTTTTATTCCATTGCAGAACACCTGATGAATTATACTTGATCGTAACAATGTCATAATTTGTATTGGTACTTGCATCAACATCTGACTGACCTGTTACATAAACGTTGCCCGATGCATCTGCCTTCACACGATTTCCATAATCATCGTCGGCGTTATCGAAAAACGATTTCCATTGAGCCACACCCGATGAATTGTATTTGATCGTCATTACATCATAGTTGATGGAATTATATGCTCTGCCGGTAACATAAGAATTTCCCGATCCGTCAATGGTAATATTTTGACCACGATCATTTCCGAAACCACGGTTGTAAATTGTTTTCCAGATTTCAGTTCCTGTGCTGCTGTAATTGATGGTGATTACATCATCATCAATGAGTGTGGCTGTTCTTCCGGTAATAAAACAACCTCCTATATTGTCTGCAATCACACTGTTGCCACGGTCTGTTGCATTACCAGTACCATTGTAAATAACTGACCAGCTTAATGTACCTGTTGTAGTGTACTTAAGAGTAAGTATGTCGTCATTTATTGTTGCAGAAAGAGAGTCACGATCTGAAGATCCTGTTATAAAAACATTTCCACTGTTGTCAACAGAAATGCCGTGCGGTTGATCATTCTGATTTGCGGTTGAATTATTATAAATCGCAGTCCATTGCAGTACTCCGCTCGAATTATATTTCTGTGTAACAATATCTGTTTGGTTAATTGATCCACCATCTGATTCACCGGTTGTATACACGTTTCCCGAGGCATCTATTGCCATGTATAAAATCTTATCAGACCCGTTTGCTGCGCCATTATATTGCCTGGTCCATAAAGTATCGCCGGCTGTATTCATTTTTACAAGAAGATAATCTTTGTCCTTTGCAGTATTAAAGGTGTAGCCACCCATATAAAAATTTCCAAGTCCATCACTTACAATTGCGTTGTAACGATCAGAATTATCACCAGTTCCAAATTGAAGATTGCTCCAGGTTGGGTTAATTTGAGCTGTTGCATTTAAAATGAATAAAAGTAACAGGGGGGTAAGAATTTTTTTCATGGTTTTTTTTGGAGGGTAATTAAAAAATTTATTTATGCAAAAGAAGACAGATGCTGAATCTTTTTAAGATGATAATATCTGAAAATGGCAATCTTGTAACTGAACAGGAGGTATGAGGTGCTTAATCAGTAGCCAGCGTCTTCAAAAGAGAACTTTTCTTTAGATATTAACAGAAGCAAGTTTTAGGGGAAGGTTTTTCCATTGCTGAAAAACCTGAATTGGCTCTGCGACATTTTCATTTTTACTACATCATAATCCAGCTCAACGGATAAGTATGTATCTAACGGCATTTCATACAATTTGCCTTTTTGAAATATTTTTAAATGATTGCTTTGATCAAAATAGAAAAATGTATTTCTGCCAATTGTAATTTTATCAGGTATAAAATTTTCGAGCCGCACTGATTTGCCCTGCCAAAAAGTGTAGAGATATCCCGTGCGGTCGGCATAGATTAATACATTATCCTTTGCCTTAAAATAAACCGGTGTATAATTTCCGATGGTATAAAGATTTCCGTTCCAGAATATTTTAAAAATGTTATCAGCAGAAATATAAGCCATGCAATCATCACCAACTACATAAATCTGCGGATTAAACTCTTCAATTTTTTTCGTTACCCCTTTATAAAAAATTCTGAATCCCGGATCGTATTGATCAATGTATGCAACAATGTTAGCGCCTGCCAAAACTGTTTCGGGGTACTCTGTTTCCTGTTCATACAATGAGTCGTGATAATAAATGCCGAATGTGTTGTCAAAAGTTTTAACTGCAATCACATTCGAACCATAAGCAACAAAATTGACAGCCACATCAGTGGTTCCTTCCTTTACGGTGGTAATAATTCCATTGTGGTACACCAAAAAATTCCGCGATGCATAATCTACAAAACCAATCATGCTGTCGCAAATTGCAAAAGCACCCGGGAAATGCGTGAGCAGGTTTAGGCTGCCATCTTCAAATGCATATAAGCTACCAGGAGTTTTTGCAATATGAAATGACCAATGAATTGGTTATGGTAAAAACTCCTGGTAGCTTATATGCATTTGAAGATG
>JBKJNS010000463.1:0-3467 GCA_046593455.1 Chitinophagales bacterium
CCGATTCTGTCAACTTCTTTTTTCTCGGCAATGAAAATATTTTTTTTGATGAGTGAATTCAGTGCTGCATTTCCCGATTTTGATTTTGTAAGCAGTTCACTTTTTTCAATTTCAAAAAATTTATTGCGCTGCGAATTTTTGTAATCGGTTTTTTGATTATTGAAATGCAGGTAGCTTATGAGCACATCCAATTGCTTCTTCGCTTTCTTTTCCAGCTCATCAAACAACACCCGCAGTTTTTCATCACTTGAAAATTCGGGGTTGAGTTTGATAAAAGTTTCGATGCGTGGCTTATAGCGTTCAATTAAGTTTTCTTTTACCACCACCACATTTTTTTTCATCAGCGAATCAATGATGGGATAAACTGTTTTGCGACGAAGAATTTTTGAAATCTCATCAATCGTTAATTCTTGTTGTATGGTGAGCGCTTCGGCAACTACATATTCTTTGTCATTGAGATTCGTGAAATCATCATTGAATTGCGGATGAAGAATGATGGAGGTTTCACTCTCTAATTTAAATCCTGATGGCAAAGCCGCATTCATTACATCACCTTCGGCGCACAAATAATATTGTGCCATCCACTCCCAGAATTTTAATTGTGTTTCAGAAACAATCGGCGCTGAATCGAGCACAGAAATAATTGGCTTGATGCGATATTCAATTGGTGCAACGTGATGCAATCGCTTGATAAGCCCTGCGTAAATTTTCCGCTGACCAAATTGAATTTCAACTCTTTTCCCTATAGCAACTTGTGTTTCAAATTCTTTAGGTATTCCGTAAGTATAATTTTTAGGGAGTGCGAGTGGAAGAATTACTTCAGCGAAAAGAATAATTTCTTCACTGAATACGTCAGCCGTGCTTTGAGTTAATGGAGTCATTAGCGGAGCCAGCTTTCACAGTTCAGGTTTTTGATTCTTGTGAATTCCCTGAGATTGTTTGTAATCAATTTTTTATTTTGACTTACTGCTATTCCTGCAATAAGTATATCAAGATCGCCGATTGGTTTTCCTGATTTGCGCAATTGAGAATAAATTAATGATGAGATTTCAATAGAGTTCGAATCAGGAACTAAAATTTCAATTTCATGAATGAACTCATTGAAAATACGAAGTTGCTTTTTTGAGTCATGATGGTAAAGTCCGCTTCTGATTTCATACACATTTAGAATAGTGGTGAAAAGTTTTTGATTTTTGTTCAATGACTTGCGCAATTGCTCCACCACTTTTCCCTCACCGCGTAAAAAATATGAAATCGTATCAGTGTCAAGGAGATTCATCAGTTTCTTTTTCTGCTTCCTTTTTTACGTCGTACATCAAGTTCAGTAGTCAACTCTTTAAACGCAGTTGCATCTAACTCGCGCCATGAGCCGGCAAATGATAAAATTTTTTCATTTGAAGCAGCGTTTATCTTTTTTGTTTTTAATCGAAGCATACTTTCCGATGGGCGTTTTGATTTTGTGAGTGAAATCATTTCAAATTTTGTATTGATATTAATGAAAACAAACGTACAAGAAATTTTATAACTCGCAAACAGAATAGTAAACTGTTTCGGCTAAAGCAATTCTTTACAGAATCATAAATACTTATTGCTTCTTTTAAGTTTCATTTGCACAACTGCCAATCAGCTCATTTACTTATCTATTCATCTTCATATCAGCACATTTGCTTATCTGCTAATCATCACATCATCACTTCATCGCATCATTACATTAATCCAAAATTGGTGCTCTCGAAAATGGTTTCGATGAATCAAAGATTATCCGGTAAGTACGATAGCGCTTGATCACAGTGGTGCCCAGGTTCTCTACCATCTTCACCATCTTGGGATTAAAATCACCCACCCAATTCATTTCTAAATTGTGATATTTCTTCATTGGCTGAATCACATTTCCGGCAGCAACTATTAATGCACCGTCAATTCCCTTTCCCTGAAACGCCGGTACAACTCCGAACAACACGCCAAACATTTTATCAATCTCACCACGCCACCGGTAATAAGCGAATTTCAATTTACCAATCAAATCCATTTGCCCATTCAAATGTCGAATCACCTGATTGATTTCGGGCAGCATGATAAAAAATGCAATTGGCTTTTCTTTGAAATACCCGAACCAAATTAATTTTTCGTCCATTACGGGTAGCATCTGCTTCATGCTTGCCATTGTTTGTTCAACTGTGGTTGGTTTAAAGTGACTCATTTTAACCCAACCTTCATTATAAACTTGTGTAATGTCGGCGGCATATTTTTCGAGTTGATTTTTTTTGATGTGCTCAAACCGAAATGCAGGGCTTCTAAAAACACGATCTGCTTTCTCAAAAAACTTTTCAGGTAATGGTTTATCGAGCTGATAATTAAAAACGAACTGATTAAAATAAGTTCGAAATCCATAGCGCTCGAAAAGCTCGATGTAATAAACAGGATTGTAATTCATCGAATAAGTTGGCGGCGCAAAACCTTCCACCTGCAAACCCCACCATGATTGGCGGTCGCCAAAATTAATAGGGCCGTCCATCGCTTCCATTCCTTTTTCGCTCAGCCAGTTTTTGCAGGCATCAAATAAAATATTTGCAGCATGCTGATCATTGATACATTCAAAAAATCCCATGCCGCCCGTAATGTATTCCGAGGTGTGCGAAGTTTTTTCATTCACAAATGCCGCTACTCTTCCAATAGAATTTCCTTTCTCATCTTTTAAAATCCATCGAATTGCATCGCCGTGTTTAAATAATTTATTTTTTGAAGGATCAAAGACTGAATTGATATCATTATTTAATGGTCGAATAAAATTTGAATCACCTTCATAAATCGAAAGCGGAACTTCAAGAAATTCTTTTTTTGTTTTTGAATCGTTAACAGAAATCAATTTCATGATCTTCTTTATAAAAATAAAATTTTAAGTTTAGAAATAAGGAACAAAGATGAGCAAAGCAATAATGATGGAAGCAATTGCCGCCATAAAAACTGCACCTGCTGCAACATCTTTTACATAACCCGCAATCGCATTGTAGTCGGGTGAAACAAGATCAACTAATTTTTCAATTGCAGTGTTGAGTGTTTCGGTAATTAAAACTAATGCTGCAGCAACAACGATCCATAGCCAATCTGATTTTTGAATATCGAGATAAAACCCAAGTGAAATTGCGCCGATTGCAATTACCAATTGAATGCGAATACTGAGTTCAGTTTTAAATGGTAAAATCATTCCGCGAAATGCGACATAAAATTTATTTGCTATGCTATGGTTTTTAATTTCCTTCATCATCATAAAATATTTGCTGCAAAGAAAACAGTTTTGTCTTACAGCATTCAATGTTAATCGAAAGTTCATCCTCATTATGCAAAGCGGGAACTCTCCCCCTCTTTTTTGAGGGGGAGCCGGAGGGGGAGAATTTAGTATTCAAGAAATTTAGTCGAATCAACATTTCATATATAAAAGTTGCTTCTATCTTCACAACCTATCAAAC
>JBKJNS010000061.1:0-7031 GCA_046593455.1 Chitinophagales bacterium
GCTTGCAATACCTGTTGCAAGCGATGCTAAGATTATTGCAACATTTTCAACCAACGTTGATGCAGCTACTGCTAACACAAGCAACATCACTGTTACACGTGATTATGATAGTTCACCTTTAGCAATCACTATTTCAACATCGGGTAGCACAGTAACAATTTCCCATGCTGATAATTTTGATGATGGTGCACTTTACAAAATTAGCATTGGTGCTGGTTTAACATCTGATCAAGGTGTTGCATTTACCCCACTTGACAGAACATTTACTACCGGTGGTACTTTTGCTCCTGCCGGCGCAATTGCGTATTGGAATTTTGAAAACAATTCTGCTAATGATGCAACAGGCAGTTACAATGCAACAGAAGCTACTGATGTAACTTATGTAACATCAAAAAGCACTGTGCTTGGTAATGCCGCTTCATTCAATGGAACCACAACTTACATTGAATATCCAGGTGGACCTTCTTTAATGAACACTGCAAGTTTCTCATTAAGTTTCTGGGTTTATGCAAACAGCGTGGGACACGTAGATGCAAATGGCAACCCCAAAGGAAACTTTGTAATGGGCACAGGTTTCTTTAAAGGTTTTCAATTCGAAATTCCGGGTGATTATGGTTCATGCAAATTAGCCGCTCACTATGATTTAGATACTGTTGGCGGAAGTGAAGACCTATGGTTCCCGGGTAATGGTGAAACTAAAGACAATGGCGGATGGCAAGGATGGACAGTCTGCAAGGACTTAACCGGAAGTGGTGGTGTTGCTGCATTATTAAAAGATAATTGGGCACATGTTGTTTGCACTTATGATGCTGCTTCTAAAGTTGGTTCAATGTATATCAACGGCGAATTAATGAAAGCGCAGGATTTTGATTTGTGGCCTGCAGGTGATCCTAAAACAGGTTGCATCGGACTTATTTTTGATCCTGAAGCAACTGACGTAGGTCAAGGTTTTGTTTTTGGTTTTGCTGAAGACAAATCAAGCGCATTGTTCTCTACTGAACCATGGGGAAATGTGAATTCACCCGATTCAAATCACTTTCAGGGGTTGTTAGATGATATTCGTGTTTACCATCGCACACTCACACTGTCTGAAATTACCTTGATGTTTAATTCAAGCAAGTAATTTTTTTAGATCTTTAAAAAAGGGTTTTGGAGTTTTTCCAAAACCCTTTTTTAATATTACCCTGTAACAATTTCAATTCATTTATTCTGCAACTTTAACTCATGCAGGTTTTCTTAAGTTTTTGAAATGAAAAATCTTTTTAAAAAAAATATCATTACAAGTCCTCTTGCTTCTTTTTTATTTAAAATGAAGTTGATATTCTTGTTACTTGCATTCTCAACTTTCTTTTCTTGCAAAAAAAAGGATTCTGAAAATCCTGCTTCAAACTTTCAACTCAATTCAATAAGAGTTGGAACCACTGCTTTAAATACTTCCGATGCTTCATTCAATATTAATATTCAGGTTGACCAACTCATTGTTGCAACATTTTCAGAGGCACTTGATGTAAGCTCGCTTTCAAACTCAGTATTTCTTATTGAAGGAAATGATACGGTGCCTCTTACCTTTTCATTTCTCGATGCTGATAAAACTTTTTCGGCAAAGCCAAATTCAAATCTTAAAAACAAAACAACTTACCTGCTCGAAATTAATGAGACACTAAAATCTGCTGCAGGAAATTCTTTTCCCGGAATAATTATTTCTTTCACCACCATCAATGCTTCTTTAAAAATTGATTCACTTACCTCATCAGGAAAAAATTTATTGGTTTCAACCAGAGTAACCGATGTTGACAGAAACTTCTCTGCCATCATAAAATTCAATCATGCACTTGACCCTGCATCAGTAACTCCTTCTTCAATCAACGTTTACAAAGCAGGTCCATCTGCTCCTATTACATGGGCACTCAGCGATTCAAATAAAACATTAACCATTACTGCAACATCATTATTGGTGCATTTCGAAAAATATACTTTGTGGCTTTCGAATATGATCAAAGGAAGTGATGATGAAGTTTTTGATGGCTACTCAAAAGAATTTTACACTGTAATTGATTCAACCCCAAAGTTTCCATTGCTGAGTGATGATGATTTGCTTAACACTGCCGAGCAGCAAACATTTAAATACTTCTGGGACCTTGCTCACCCCGCAAGCGGACTTGCTAGAGAAAGAAATACGTCGGGTGATCTGGTAACCATTGGCGGAAGCGGTTTTGGAGTGATGGCAATATTGGTTGGCATTCAAAGATATTTTATTACAAGACAAGAAGGTGTTGACCGCCTCGAAAAAATTATTGATTTTCTTTCTGCGGCCGATCGCTTTCATGGTGCATTCCCGCATTGGATGGATGGCAACACAGGCAACGTAATTCCTTTTAGCCCAAATGATAATGGTGCAGATTTAGTTGAAACCTCTTACATGATGCAGGGACTTTTAACGGTGCGCCAATTTTTGGATGCAAATAATTCGCAGGAAAATGATTTGATCACCAAGATCAATTTATTGTGGAATGCAGTGGAGTGGGATTGGTTTACAAAGAATGGTGAAGATGTATTGTACTGGCACTGGTCACCCGATAAAGGTTGGGCCATGAATGTGCAAGTGAGAGGATACAATGAAGCGTTGATCACTTATTTTCTTGCTGCTGCATCTTCAACACATACCATTGATGCAACAGTTTATCACAATGGCTGGGCAAAAAACGGCGGTATTATCAATGGCAAAAGTTTCTATGGCTACACACTTCCTGTAGGTGAAGATTATGGCGGCCCGCTTTTCTTTGCGCACTATTCTTTTCTTGGTTTAAATCCAAATAATTTGCAGGATGATTATGCAAACTACTGGGCACAAAATGTAAATCACTCATTAATTAACTATTCATATTGCACTGATAATCCCGGTAATTATTTTGGTTATAGTAATCAATGCTGGGGTCTTACTGCAAGTGATAATCCAAATGGTTATGGTGCACAGTCACCCACCAATGATGTTGGAACAATATCTCCAACTGCAGCGCTTTCTTCATTTCCATACACACCTGAACAATCAATGGCGGCACTTAAATTTTTCTACTATACCATCGGTGATAAAACCTGGGGCGATTATGGTTTCTATGATGCTTTTGATCCCACTGATGGTTGGTATGCAAGTTCTTATCTTGCTATTGATGAGGGGCCAATTATTATTATGATTGAAAATTATAGAACACAGTTGCTTTGGAATTTATTTATGAGCGCACCCGAAGTAAATACTGCGATGAATAAACTTGGATTTACAAACTGATAATAAAATAAAACTCACTTCATGCCAATCAATCAAAAACTTTTTTCTGCTCTCCTGTTTGTTGCAGTGATTTCGTTATGCAACATCAGTCTTGCTCAATTACCACGCGAAAAATTTGTTGACTCTCTTTTGCGAGTGATGACTTTGGAAGAAAAAATTGGACAGATGACATTGCTTACTTCTGATTGGGATGTTACCGGCCCCACGATGAAATCGAATTACAAAGAAGACATTCGATCGGGGCGAGTTGGAAATATTTTCAATGCCTTCACAGCAAAGTACACCCGCGAGTTGCAACAGATTGCAGTGAATGAAACACGATTACACATTCCGTTAATGTTTGGTTACGATGTAATTCATGGTCACCGAACAATTTTTCCAATACCACTCGGGCAAGCAGCGAGCTGGGATTTAGCAGCGATTGAAAAAAGCGAACGTATTGCCGCAACAGAAGCAGCAGCAGAAGGCATCCACTGGACATTTGCTCCAATGGTTGACATTGCACGCGACCCGCGCTGGGGGCGCATTACAGAAGGGGCAGGTGAAGACACTTACCTCGGTTCATTGATTGCAACTGCGAGAGTAAAGGGTTTTCAGGGAAATGATCTTTCAGCAAACAACACCATCGTAGCATGCGCAAAACATTTTGCTGCTTATGGTGCGGCCGAGGCAGGCAGAGATTACAGCACAGTTGACATCAGTGAGCAAACATTGTATAATGTTTACCTGCCACCATTTAAAGCGTGCGTAGATGCCGGTGTCGGAACATTTATGTCATCATTTAATGAAGTAAATGGAATTCCTGCAACAGGTAATCATGATTTGCTCACAAACATTTTGAGAAATGATTGGGGCTTTAAAGGTTTTGTGGTTACCGACTACACCGGCATTAATGAAATGGTACCGCATGGTTTCGCTGCCGATGAAAAACAAGCGGGTGAAAAAGCAGTAAATGCAGGAGTAGATATGGATATGCAAGGTGTAGTTTACTATAAATATTTAAAGCAATCGATCAATGAAGGCAAGGTGCCGCTTTTGGCAATTGACAGCGCTGTAAAAAGAATTTTGCGCATCAAATATGATCTTGGTTTGTTTACCGATCCTTATCGCTATTGCAATGAAGAGCGTGAAAAAAAAGTGATCATGAGCAAAGAAAACCTGGAAGCAGCACGCGACATGGCCCGCAAATCAATGGTGTTGCTGAAGAATAACAACAATGTACTTCCTCTTAAAAATGAAACTTCAATCGCACTTATTGGTCCGCTTGCTGATGATAAAGTTGATATGATTGGTTCATGGTCAGCAGCAGGTGATGGCAAAAAATGTGTTTCACTTTTAGATGGAATTAAAACAAGACCCGGAACAAAAGTGATGTATGCAAAAGGTTGCAACATTAATGATGACACCACAAAATATTTTGCCGATGCAATTGCGATCGCAAAAAATGCACAGGTGATTGTGATGGCTTTAGGAGAGAATATTTCGATGAGTGGCGAAGCAGCAAGCCGATCAAACATTGATTTACCGGGTGTGCAGGAGAAATTATTTGATGAAATCTGCAAGCTTGGTAAACCGGTAGTAGTGGTTTTAATGAATGGAAGACCATTGACGATTTCGAATGTTGATGCGAAGGCAAACGCAATTTTAGAAACATGGTTTTCGGGAACAGAAGCAGGCAATGCAATTGCTGATGTGTTGTTTGGCAATTACAATCCTTCGGGAAAAATCACTGCAACATTTCCAAGAAATGTTGGGCAAATTCCATTGTTCTACAATCAAAAAAATACAGGAAGACCATTCGATGCAAATAATAAATACACTTCGAAATATCTTGATGTTGCAAACACACCACTGTATCCTTTCGGCTACGGGTTAAGTTACACAACCTTTATTTATTCAGGTTTAAAAATAAGTAAGAGTCAAATTAATTTTAATGAAGCGCTCAGTATTTCAGTTATTGTTTCAAACACAGGCAATCGTGATGGCGAAGAAGTAGTGCAACTTTACATTCATGATCTGGTTGGAAGTGTTACTCGCCCTGTGAAAGAATTAAAAGGTTTTCAAAAAATATTTTTGAAAGCTGGCGAAAGTAAAACCATCACGTTCACGTTAAAAGCTGATGACCTTGCATTCTATAATCAGCAATTGGTGAAGCAGGCAGAGACGGGAATGTTTGATGTTTTTGTTGGGGGAAGTTCTTCAACGGAAATGAAAACAACTTTTGAGTTAGTGAAATAAAACGACAGCTCTTTTCATTCATTAGATTTTCTGCTACTAATCAGGATGCTTTGCAAAACATCACCTTTGAACTTGAAGTATCAAAATTCAAAACTCAAAATTCAAGAAAACTTTCCTAAAAGGATTCATTTGGAACAAGCACTAAATCAAAAATTTTAAATCACGTGTGAATGAACAGGTTTTTGAACTTTAAAACTTTGAGCTTACTTGAAGTTTGATTTTTGAATTTTTATTTTAAGTACTAAATTGTTGCGACTTGCCCGATTCTATAATCTACTATTCAATCTGAAATATTGATTTGATATTTCATTTCTTTGCGCCGCAAAAAAAATTGTGTGCAATGAATGAATCAACAATGAATGAAAAAATTTTGCTCGAAGTAGCTGAGCAATATGTGGCACCCGTTTATATTTATCATGGCGAAAAAATACTATCTCAATACCAAAGATTACTCGATGCATTTTCAGGAACACGCGTAAAGATCAAGTATGCATGCAAAGCGCTCAACAATCTTTCTATCATTCGCTTGTTGCACAATGCCGGTTGCGGCGTTGATGCTGTTTCAATTAATGAAGTTCAATTGGCATTAAAAGCAGGATTGTCTGCCGATGAAATTCTTTTTACGCCCAATGGAGTTTCATTCGAAGAAATAAAATCTGCAGTGGATTTAAAAGTGCACATCAACATTGATAATATTTCGGCACTTGAACAATTTGGTCATACTTACGCAGGCAGCGTACCTTGTTGCATCCGCATTAACCCGCACATTGTTGCAGGTGGAAATGCGCACATTCAAACGGGCCACATTGATTCGAAGTTTGGAATTTCTATTCACCAGATGCGCCATGTGTTGCGCATTGTTGAGAAAGAAAAAATAAACGTGAACGGTTTGCACATGCATACCGGCTCCGATATTTTAGATGCAGAAGTTTTTATTCGCGGTGCTGAATTATTATTTGAAGCCGCCATGAATTTTCGCGATCTCAAATTTTTAGATTTCGGCAGCGGATTTAAAGTGGCTTACAAAGAAGATGATGTTACCACTAACGTGGAAGAACTCGGCGGCATGATCACAAAAGCTTTCAATGATTTTTGCATTGAATACAAGAGAGATTTAGAACTGTGGTTTGAACCCGGAAAATTTTTAGTGAGTGAAGCAGGAACATTATTAGTTCGCGTGAATGTGGTAAAACAAACTACAGCCACTGTATTTGCCGGTGTTGACTCGGGGCAAAATCATTTGATACGCCCTATGTTTTACGATGCTTACCATCACATAATTAATATTTCAAATCCTGCAGGCACTCCAAGAATTTATACGGTGGTTGGTTACATCTGCGAAACAGATACGTTTGCATGGGATCGTAAAATTGCTGAAATAAGGGAAGGTGATATTCTTGCAATTAAAAATGCAGGTGCTTATGGTTACACCATGAGTAACAATTACAACTCACGACCGCGCCCTGCTGAAATATTATTTTACAAAGGCAAACCACAATTGATTCGCAAG
>JBKJNS010000162.1:0-4518 GCA_046593455.1 Chitinophagales bacterium
ATTTAATTACAATGTAAGTATCAGCCTTATTAGCTGCTGCCTTTTCGACATGCGAACGCTTAATACCGACCAATCAATATGTATGAATCAAAAAATGCAATGATCTTTGGCTTACAGTAAATCAACGATTTAATTGATGTCATAAGCGTTTTGATGTTGAAAGGTAGTGTTCTTTGAAATCATTGTTAGTAAAGGGGTTAAGTGCAGTTTGATTTTCAAACGATTTGAAATTGAGTTGACTTGATTTGGGGCAAAACCGGCTCCATGAATCAAGGCAAATATATTTTCAGTCAGTTGATGTCACTTGTTTCACACAACGATTTCAATGCTTGTGTTCAACGTTTCAACGGTGATTACAAGGTGAAAGATTTTAGTTGCTGGAAACAATTTCTTTGTATGGCGTTTGGTCAGTTGACTCATCGGGAGAGTTTGAGTGATACCATTCTTTGTTTGTCTGCTTGTCGATCAAAACTGTATCATCTTGGAATTGGCAAAGCGGTTTCTAAATCTACTTTGTCGAAGGCCAATGAGAATAGAGATTGGCACATCTATGCTGACTTTGCTATGTTGCTCATTGCTCAAGCCAAGCAGTTATATGCCGGCGAAAGTGAGTTGGAAGTAACACTCAAACAAAATGTTTTTGCCATTGATGCAACGGTGATTGATCTGTGCCTTTCTGTTTTTGGATGGGCAACATTCCGAACTACAAAAGCAGCCATCAAGTTACACACGCAACTTAATTTGAAGAATGCCATCCCTGAGTTCATCGCTATTACTCCCGCAAGTGTCCATGAAGTGAACTTGCTTGATACAATTGCTTTTGAAGCCAGCAGCATTTACATCATGGACAGAGGATACATCGATTACCAGCGATTGTATCAGATTCATTTAGCAAAAGCATTCTTCATTATTCGGGCAAAAGACAACCTGAAGTTTGAGCGCATTTATTCAAGTGCAGTTGACAAGACAACCGGAGTGCGATGTGATCAAACCATTCGTCTCAAGAATTATCAGGTGTCAAAAAAATATCCTGAAAAATTCAGACGCATCAAATTCTACGATCAACTACAACACAAGCATTTGATTTTTCTGAGCAATAATTTTCACTTGAAAGCAACAGAGATTGCACAACTTTACAAGCATCGTTGGATGATCGAACTGTTCTTCAAATGGATCAAGCAGCACTTGAAAATAAAATCATTCTGGGGGTATTCTTCCAATGCGGTGAAAACCCAAGTTTGGATTGCTGTGAGTGTTTATGTGCTCGTGGCTATCGCAAAAAAGAAATTCAAGTTGCAACAGTCACTCTACGAAATTCTACAGATTTTAAGCGTGAGCATTTTTGAGAAAACACAACTCCATCAACTGTTTCAAGACACTTTACTACAAGATTTCAAAGAACTAAACCATAACCAATTGACTATCTTCGAGTAATATCAAAACGCTATTGAATTGATGTTTAAAATGAAAATTAATTTCTGCTTTCTTGCTTTGTTGGTGTTTTCATGTTCCAATGAAACAAAGACAACAGAGCAGACAAAAGGAGAAGAACTGATTAAAACATTCTTAGCAAGCCGTGGCAAATACATGGCATTGTACTTCAGTAATATTGATACGGCGTATTTTCCATTGAGTGAAGTTGATGCTTATAAAATTATTTCGGAGAGAGCTGTTGCCCTTCAAGATTCAACCATTAAATATTCGAGAATAAATATTTCAAAAGCCGATTCATTTTACAGTATTTACAAAACAGAAGTTGAAGTAAAAGATTCTTTAAGAAACAATTATGCGGAAGAACCGAGAGGTCTTTTTATTATTCACCATTATCAACTCGATGGCAAATTATGGACTGATACTTTTAAAATGAATTTTGAAATGAATGCAATTATAAAAGTTACTGAAGCAATCGAATGATATTAAATATCTGCTCTCAACTGTATGGCAATCGTGCGCATGGGTTCCACTTTTACAGGGCGGAGAGAGTATTCAAGATTGAATAAATTATTTACTACCAAAGCAGCCTTATATTTTTTAGTGATATCATATCCAACTCTTATATCAGTTACTGTAGTTCCTGAGTTATGTTCTGCACGGTAGTCAACAATTCCGGTTGGCAATGTTCCTGTGTTATCGATGTCGTAAAATGTTTTATCAATGTTCTTCATAAAACTGTAATAGCGAATGCTGAAACCCGCCGTAATTTTTTTCCAACCCAATTCAGCATCAATCTTTGCAATGTGTTGAAGGCGGTATTTTAAAATGAAATCTGTTGTATCGGAACTGGTGCTTATGTAACTGAGTTGTTTTGGAATAAATCCTTCGCCCGGTTTTTCTGTTGCATAAACTAAATGCGGATCAATACTTTGCGGAAGCGTATAAGTGTAGCCTCCGATAACAGTTAAAGTAACTGCATTAAAAATTTTACCCGTACCCGAAATTGAAAAGTCTAAACCTCGCACACGCGTAGACCCCGTATTCAAAAACTTAAATCCTGCAGAATCAGGTGAGAACAAAGCATAGTTGTACTCAATCGTGTTTTTATATTCCTGCCAAAAAGCAGCACCATCTAAATAGCAAAACCATTTTCCGATTTTAATAGATTGCTTAACTCCCATTTCTGCATTCCAACTTGTTTCGGGAAGCAGATCGGG
Source organism: Chitinophagales bacterium (assembly GCA_046593455.1). Classification (GTDB taxonomy): domain Bacteria; phylum Bacteroidota; class Bacteroidia; order Chitinophagales; family UBA10324; genus JAJAYG01. Next base: position 2,652 of record JBKJNS010000162.1, read on the forward strand.
ATTCGGGTAAACAATTAAACCACCTACTGTGGTTTGAATAAATTTTTCTGCAATGGTTGGGTAACGAAATCCCTGTCCATAAGAAATGCGCAGGTGAGCAGATTGTGTGAGCTTAAAATTTACACCTGCTCTAAAGATTGGTTTAACCGTGCTTTCCGTATTGTTGATCTTGAAATATTCACCACGAAATCCTATTGAAAGATTTACAACATCTTTAAATTTTTTATCGAACTGAAGATATGCTGCGTAGTTGTTAAGTGTGTTTTCGCGCGAAGTTGCTGTTGCATACAAATCATTATGCGTAACAGAGCGGTTGCTAACAAGGCCCGATGTAAAATGCAGCCCTTCAATTTTAGAAAAATCTTTTGAGAGCTGGTATTCGAGATACCAAACATTACTTGAAGTATTCTGTTCTTCGGGCAACTCACTTTTATCTACATAAATTCTTGAACGCAAAGTGTGATGTATACCTGCTTTTGTGAAGTAGCTAATAAAAGGATCGAGATAAAATTGAAGATTGTTTGTAAGCGTCATTGTACCGGGGAGTGCGCGATAAATTTGTGAAGTATCATTTCCCCACACCAATGAAAAATTTGATTGTTGCCGCATCACATTTCCATTTAATCCCATCGACATGCCTTCAATATTTTTAGGGCGGTAACGAAAATCAAAATTGAATCGCCCCGATTTATCTGCCACATCACCGTTGCTGAGTGAATCCTGTTCAAATGGAAGATTTGGGTTTGGAATAGGCGGACCTATGTAACCATGATCATACAACAACTGACCGCCAAGAATTAAATCAATGCGTTTTGTTTTCCATCCCTGCGAAATATTAAGCCCCGAATAATTCGCTGCACCACTCCACCATCTTGCATCGGGGTTTTTTGGCGGGCTGTAGATTCCCGAATAAAGCCGCACCTTGGTTTCACTCGGTTGTTTAGGATAAGCGGAAAGGAAATTTATTACACCGCTTAATGCCGATGAACCATACAATACAGATGATGCCCCTTTAATCACTTCTACCTGATCAATATTTTCTACAGGTATAAAACTCCAATCAGGTTTTCCAATATCACCTCTAAGAATCGGAATGCCATCAATTAATGTTGCCACGCGGCTTCCAACACCAAAAGCAAATCCGCTTCCGCCGCGTATCTGCGGTTCTTCATCCAAAATATTTAAACCAGGCACTTGTTCCAATGCCTGCGTAATGTTAGTGGTGTTTTTATTTTCAATTAAATGCGGCGGCAATATTTCCATTGATACCGTAACCTCTTCAATCATCTGCTCATACTTGCCTGCCGAAACTACAATGGTGCTCAACTCTTTTGCATCACGCCACAACAAAACGTTATAGGTAGAAATTTTTCCTGTTTCAATAATCACTTTAAAAGTATCAGAGATAAAACCGAGATAAGAACAGATTAGGGAATGTTCGCCAACTGTAAGTTGCAATGAAAAATTTCCTTCATCATCAGAAACTGTTCCTATAGATTTTTTTTGGGAATGAAAAATATTTGCACCCGTGATTGTTTCTTTTGTTGCGGCATCGAGCACCACACCTTTGAGTGTGCCGGTTTGTGCAGTGGTGAAAAATGAAATGAGTAAAAAGAAAAGTGTAAATAATTTTTTCATCGGGACAATTTTAAAAATTGAATTCAATGGAAAATTTTTTTAAAAATTACCTTTAATGCTGAATCAAAATTTTTCCTGCTGCAATGCTGTTTTGTTTTTCATCAGTTACCCGAATAACATAAATTCCCTCTGCCAATGCATCCACATCAATTGAAGTTGATTGTCGGTTAAGCGGAATTTTATAAATCAATTTCCCCTGCTCATCCATTAATATCAAATCACCTTTCAA
>JBKJNS010000203.1:0-4267 GCA_046593455.1 Chitinophagales bacterium
GAAAATCCCTGAACAGTATCTATTGAAACTGTATTTGCATCTGATACATATATTTTATTTACGGTTTGCAAAGCCCAGGTTTCAGTAAAGTTTATCGAAGGAGATATAGTAACAAACTTAAACAATTGAAATGGGGCACTAATGGGAATACGATGTTGTGCGCCTGCCTGCAATTGGCTAAATGTGTTGTTGGAAAAGAAAAGTGAATCTAAAGTTGCAACCTGATTTCTTGCATCAAATGCGTAAGACATTCCTATTTTTTCATACCATCTTGTTTTTCCGATTTGTATTTTTCTTTTCAAAGGATAAACTTGATTCATACTAAAATTCAACACCGGCAACTGCACAGTAACAACATGCGTAAGGGTACTTTGCCAATGCGATGCAGAGATGGTGAAATTGAATGGCGTATTTGGAATATTCTGGTGAAATGAAATAGATGACTGATAAGTATTGCTCAGGTAATTGTTTTGCGCATCGGCAAATAATTGATTGAACCCCGAAGTACCAAAAGCAACTGAGCCGCTGTAGTAACTGTTAGGTCTTGCTTTGGCATCTTGCCTGAAATCAAGTTTGAGATTAAATTGTTTTCCCTTGTTGTACGCATTAAACTCAGGCACGTATGTTCTCGTATTAGCATACGTTATATTAAATCCACCGCTGAACTTGTATCGTTTACTGAATCTTGTTGCAGCATTTACCAACCAGCTTCCTTTAGAATAAATATCTCCTGTTAATGCAAGATCAAAGTGATCGCTTAATCCAAAATAGTAACCCCCGTGCCTTAGAAAAAATCCTAAGTCTTCGCGCTCACCATACTCAGGAAAAATGATTCCCGATTTTCTGGTTGAGTTCAATGGAAAAATTCCGAACGGAACTATTAATGGCGTTCTAACTCCTGCAACCACAAGATTTGCCGGGCCTGTTACAATTGCTTTACCCGGTATCACTTTTATTTTTTCAGTTGCAATATAAAAATGCGGATCTGCCGCGTCGCAAGTTGTGTAAAGGTTTTTTGCACCATACAAAACTTCATTCGACATGCGCTTTACATTTTCACTGTGAATAAATCCCTCGCCCTCCTGAGTTACAATATCCTGAATTTTTCCTTTTCGAGTTTTAAAATTGTATCTGATTTCTTCAGCGTTGTAGTCATTTTCTCCCTGTGAGAAAACAGGCTTTCCTTTGATCTTGCCGCTGCTGTCTTTTCTGCCAAGTGCCGTTACTTCGCTGGTACCCCAATCAAAAATTATCGAGTCAGCAGTGAGTGTTATGTCCCTGTATTCAACCTTTCCATTCCCTATTAAAAAAACCTTTTGTGCAGCAATATCAAACCATGTTGAATCGGTAGCAGAATATTTTACGGGAGCATCTAATGAGTCACCCGATTTTTTTATAGTTACAGAACTTGTACTATCACCGGGCAATGTATCTACAATAAATGTATCGGGGAAGGCTTGATTGATTGTATTTGAATGAAGAATAAATTCAGCATCAAAACTGTATGCATGCGCATACATGAATGAAGCAATCAACATTATAGTGAGGAAAGGAAATCTTACATACATGCCGCCGCCGAAATTATCAAGAATAAATTTGCGTTGATTAACAATCACAATGGACTAACGACGTTGAATGAGAAATATGATGAAAAGTTTTTTAATGGTAATCATAATGTGTGCAAGTTGCATCGCTTTAGCGAATGCTCAAAAAACTGATGACTACAAAATAAAAACAATTGTAATTGATGCAGGCCATGGCGGTGCCGATATTGGCTGCCGTGGGGTTTCTTCTTACGAAAAAAATGTAACGCTTAATGTTGCTCTTAAAGTTGGTGAAGTAATAAAGAAAGCCTACCCGGGCATAAATATCATCTATACAAGAAAGACGGATGTGTTTATTGAATTGTATGAGCGTGCAAGCATTGCAAACAGAAATAATGCTGATCTTTTTATTTCAATCCATTGCAATGCGAGTAAAAACAAAACCGCTTACGGAACCGAAACCTGGTGCATGGGACTACACAAGAGTGAAGGCAACCTTGAAGTTTCTAAAAGAGAGAACGATGTTATTATGCTTGAAGATAATTATCAGGAAAACTATGATGGCTTCGATCCTAATTCACCCGAGGGTTATATCATACTTTCAATGAATCAAAATGCTCACCTCGATCAAAGCATTGACCTGGCATCAAAGGTTGAAGAAGAATTCAAAGGCGATGGCAGAGACTCACGTGGCGTAAAGCAAGCCGGCTTTCTTGTGCTGTGGAGATCGACGATGCCTGCTATACTAATTGAAACAGGTTTTCTTACTAACCCCACTGAAGAAAAATACTTGAACTCTTTTAGCGGACAAACAGAAATTGCAAACTCGATTTTAAAAGCAGTTTCAATTTATAAGAATCAAGTTGAGGGAGGTGATGGTGTTGTGGTGGCAGATTATTCAGGTCATAAACAAAATGATGATTCGGTAAATGAAGCGGTTGGCATTTTGCCTGTTAAAAATCTAAACATTCCTGATTCCGCTTCTGTTAAAAAAGAAACTTCACCAAATGGCAATCAATTGATTTACCGTATTCAAATTGCCGCCTCAGAAAAACCAGTCAATCTTAAAACACAACAGTTTTCTTCATTCCCCGATATAAAAAATGATAAAAGTGAAAAAGGAATTAACCGGTATGTGATTGGTAATTATACAAATCTTATGGAGTGCCAAAAAGATCTTTTGAATGTGCGCAAAAAAGGTTTTAAAGATGCTTTTATTGTTGCCTATAAATTTGAATCGAGGGTTGCTATTCCAAAATAATAAATTCGATTTTGTAATAGTAAATTACCTTAAGGAACTTCTCTTACTTTTGCCCACTAAAATTTTATACGCTTGTTAAAGATTCCCAATGAATTTAAAGTAGGTGTGCTTGCCACTATTGCAATTGTTTTTCTTGTGCTGGGTTATAACCTTATGCGGGGCAGACACATCCTGAGCAGAGAAAGAATTTACTATGCAAAGTATGCTAATGTAGCAGGGCTTGCCATTGCAGGTCATGTGCGCTACAATGGTGTTAATGTAGGCCGCGTTCAGGAAATAAATTTAACCAATGGCGGACAAGGCGAAAATGTAGTGTCAATGAATGTTTCCCCCGATCTCGATATTCCTCGTGGTTCTGTTGCCCGTATTGTTCAAATTGATTTATTTGGTACTAAGGCAGTTCAAATTGAACTCAGCAGTTCAAAAGATATTCTTGTCTCGGGCGATACGCTTGAATCTTCGGTAATGAAAGATGCCATCAGTGATGTTACTTTAAAAGCAGCTAACCTGCTTGGCTCACTTGACTCATTGGTTACAAATGTGAATTCGGTCTTTGATTCTCGCACAAAATCAAGTTTGCAAAAAAGTGTTGCAAGTATCCAAAACACGCTTGATAACTTTGATAAAACAATTGCAGGCAGCAGTAACCGGCTCGATAAAATTTTGGCTAACGTAGAATCCATTACAGCCAATCTTGATAAGAACAAAGACCTCATCAGCGAAACACTTTCAAATCTTAATTCAATTTCCGATTCACTGAGCAAGATTGAATTCGCCAATACCATTCAGCAGGCGCATGATGCATTAGCACAAGTGAGTGAGGTAATGAAGAAAATCAATGAGGGTGATGGCACAATGGGATTATTATTAAACGATCCTAAACTTTACAACAACCTCGATTCATCGGCTGTTTCATTAGATCTTATTCTCAAAGAATTTCACAAGAATCCGGGTAAGTATATGCCTTTCAAAAAAGATAAGTCGAAAAAACAATAAGCAGTAACTCAATTGCTGTACTGCACTTTCATGATTCGGTTTTTAAAAAGAAATGTTTTCTATCTAACTGTTGTGTGCAATGTTTTCATTCCACAGCAAAAATTATTTGCACAACAAGGCGCGCCCATCGACATCATTAATGCCGATGAACTGGAATACACCGAAGCCGGCGGAGTTAAAATAAGAAAGCTCACAGGCAACGTTCAGTTAAAACAAAATGAAGTCACGCTCTACTGCAACCAGGCAAATTATTTTTTAGAAACTAATGTGGTAGATGCCACCGGCAATGTGCGCATTAAGCAAGGCGATTCAATAAATATCTACGGCGACTTTTTGCATTACGATGGCAAACTCAAAAAAGCCAACCTCAAAGGCAAAACCCGAATGACCGATTCGCACATGGTACTCACCACCGATGAATTGGATTACGATCTCAACACCCGCATTGCCGCTTACACCAATAGCG